>CACYBR010000335.1 GCA_902772705.1 uncultured Planctomycetota bacterium | reverse complement strand
CTTGCAACGTCTCTGCTTATTCTCTTTCTCGCGCCGCAGCGCCGACGCTCGGTCGAAAGTCCCGCGCCGGTCGCCGTCGTCATCGACGATTCCGCAAGTATGACGCGCTCTCTCGGCGACGACGACGTTCACGCGCGCGCGGAAGCGATCGCCGGCGTGCTGGACGCAGCTTGCAAACGCGCCGAGCGTCCCTTGTCCATCTCTTATCTCGTCGGCGGCGACACATTCTCATGCGCCATGAGCTCCCCTCTCGGAAACGCGACGCGTCTGGCAAACGACGTTCACGACGTCTTCCTCCTCACCGACGGACTCGCCAACCCAATCGCTGAATTTTCCACGTCTGACGATTCCACAACGCGGATCCATTCTATCGTTCTCGGGTCGTCGAGCTCCGCGTTAAACTGGCGTCTCTCCGACGTCAAGGCGTCGCGCTCGGGAAACGACGCTTCCGTAACGGCGACCATCGAATTAATCGGCGACGTTGGCCCGCGCGCGGCGCAGCTCGAACTCTGGCGACAAAACGCCAAGGGCGCCCCTGCGATCGAGTGGCGGGAAACCGTCGACGCGCCTGACGACAGTCGCGACGGAACGCGTCGTCTCACGTTCCAGCGTTCATGGTCCCTCAATTCTGACGCTCCTACGACGTGGGCGCTCCTCGTCGTCGACCAGAACGACGCCGCAAACCACACGCTTGAAGGCATGACGCAAACCGCGACCGCAGACGAACGCCTCTCCGAGCTCTGCCTCGCCGATAACGCGACGACCTTTTCGCTCATGCGCGACGTTAAGAAGACGCGCGTCCTGCTCGTCGACGATCTTCCACGATACGAATACCGCTATCTGCGTGAAACGCTACGTCGAGAACCAACGGTCGAGCTCAATACGCTCCTGCTCGCGGCTGACCCGGAAAATGCAAGCGCCGATCCGATCGCCGTTGACGTCGATTCCCTCGATCGCCGGACGCTCTCAAGCTACGACGTCGTGATCGTCGGCGATCTGACGCATGAACAGTGGCAAAGCGCGCTCGGCGGTCTCGTCGACGTCGTTGAACGCGACGGTTCGACAACGTCCGTGTGGTTCGCAGGCGCCATGAGACTCGGCGAGACGCTGGGACGGCGGGATTTCCCGGAATCAAGACTCCTCCCTGGCAAAGTCGTCGCGTCCTCGCCGTCGAAGGAAAACGACGCTCCCAGAAGGATCGTTCCCTCTCGGCTCGCGAGCGTCGTTTGGCCTGATTTAAAGCTCCAAAACGCGCCCGAACTCACGCGCCTCGTCCCCAACGTCGAGCCCGACTCGAGAACCGCGACGCTCCTCTTCGCTCAACGTCAGGACGACGCCAAACCGGAGCCCCTCGTTCTGGCGGCGTCGCTGGGCAAAAACGCCGTCATGTGGCTGTCGACGGACGAAATGTGGCGACTCCAGACGCTTTCTGACAAATCGGTCTACCGATCCTTTGTCCTGCAAACGCTTGATTACCTGACGACGCCGGCGCGACGCGTGGTCGACGGAAACCCTGGATTCGACGACACGACGGCGACAAGCAACGCGCAGGCGGTCGATCCCTTCGTTTACTTCGACGAAGACGACGCTTCGCGAAGAGCGGCTATCCGTGAACTGGGAAACGTCGCCGCCAGCGTCGAAGAGCCCGGGAAGATTGCCGAAGCGACAAAGGGACAAACGCTCGATTTACGCAATCTCACGGAGGAAGAATCGCGTGCGCTGGCGCGGAAGTTCATCGACGAACTCAATGAAAAGCTCGATCCAATTACGACTGACGTTCAAACGCCGCTCATTCCCGTAAACCTGATCTATCCAATCACAATTCTCCTCTTTATCCTGATGATCGTTCTCTAACGCAAAAAGGGCTCTCTCCTTCTTCAGAGAAAGCCCCTTTCGTTCTGAGTCCTATTGCGGAACCTGAATTATTCGACGTCTTTAAGCGCTTCTTTAACTATCTGTTGCGCTTCTGAGAGAATCTGATCGAGATGCTCCTCGCTCTTGAAGGATTCCCCGTAAATCTTATACGCCATCTCCGTCCCGGACGGGCGCGCGGCAAACCAGCCGTTGTCGGTCACGATCTTGAGACCGCCGATCTCGGCGTTATTGCCAGGAGCCTTCGTCAGGCGCGCGACGATCTTATCGCCCGCGAGCGTTTCCGACACGACTTGTTCGGGCGTCATTCTCTTAAGCGCGTCTTTAATCGCCAGCGACGCGGGAGCTTCAACGCGCTTATAGAAGGGCGCGCCGAATTTCTGGGTCAGCTCCTGATACAGAACGCCCGGATCCTTGCCCGTTTTGGCGAGGATTTCCGCGGCGAGAAGATTCAAAATAACGCCGTCCTTATCGGTCGTCCAGACCGTTCCGTCAAAGCGCAGGAAGCTCGCGCCGGCGCTTTCTTCGCCGCCAAAACAAATATCGCCGGAGAAGAGACCGGGAACAAACCACTTGAAGCCCACGGGAACCTCGACGAGTTTGCGACCATGGGATTCGACGACGCGGTCAATAATCGCGCTGGAGACGAGCGTCTTGCCAACGCCAAGGGACTCGGACCACGTCGGACGGTTCCTGACAAGGTAGTCGACGACGACCGCGAGATAATGATTCGGGTTCATAAGCCCGACGCTTGGCGTTACAATCCCGTGACGGTCAGAGTCCGGATCGTTCGCGAACGCGATATCGAATTTGTCGCGCAAGGCGACGAGACTCTTCATCGCGTACGGACTGGAGCAGTCCATTCTGATCTTACCGTCATGGTCGATCGTCATGAAAGAAAACGTCGGATCGATCTTGTCGTTGACGACGGTAATGTCAAGCCCATACTTTTCCGCGATCGGCTTCCAATAACCAACAGCCGCGCCGCCGAGCGGATCGACGCCAATGCGAATTTTGGCCTTTCGAATCGCGTCGAGATCAACGACGTTCTTGAGGTCGTCGACATAATCGGGGATATAGTCGTACTCGATCGTCGTCGAAGCGGCAAGCGCCTGTTCGTAGGGAACATATTTGACCTGAGCGTTTCCCTCCTCCAGAAGCTTGTTCGCACGATTTTCAATCCAGTTCGTGACGTCGAGATCCGCGCCGCCGCCGTTCGTCGTATTGTATTTGAGGCCTCCGTCGGTCGGAGGATTGTGCGACGGCGTGATGATTATACCGTCGGAAAAGTTCGAACCATGGGTGCGGTTGGCGTCGAGGATCGCGCGAGAAACCGCAGGCGTCGGGGTCACGCCGTTATCTTTCTGAACAAACGTCTTGACGCCGTTGGCGGCGAGAACGCCCAGCGCGGTCTTCTGAGCGGCGTCAGAGAGCGCGTGCGTGTCTTTGCCAAGCCAGAGATATTCCGGCGCGCCCTCAGGAGACGCTTCACGGCGCCAATCGACAACCGCCTGAACGATCGCCTTGATATGGTCCTCGTTGAAGGAACCTTCCGACGCCTTGCCGCGGTGGCCGCCCGTGCCAAAACGAACACGTTGCTCCGGCGCGTTGAGATCCGGCTTCTTCTCGAAATAATCGCGTTCAAGCGCCGCAACGTCGATAAGATCGGACGGTTGAACTGGTTGACCGGCTCGTGGTGAAATCATATTGTGTCCTTTTGGGGTTAAGAACGTGGAAACTCGACAGGAACGGGCTCAAGCGCAAGCG
>CACYBR010000334.1 GCA_902772705.1 uncultured Planctomycetota bacterium | reverse complement strand
GTCCGAACCCTTCAAGAGCAAAATCAACACGAAACGCGCCGACGAAGCCGACGCGGAACCGATTCCCGCGCAAGACGAAAAGAAAAACAACGACGACAAGTGATCGAAGAGCCTCAACGGCTTCCCGTCGCTCTCTGCGGGAAGCCGACCTCGCTCTTTTGAGCGCCCGGCGTTTTTCCTATTGACGCGCTTTAAAATCTTCTTTAGAATCACAAACCTTTATACAACAAAGACTTATAATCGTTAAAACCGTTAAATTTTAACTATTTTAAACCAATTCCAGGGACTGGAAAACGGAAATGTCGCAAGAACAGGAAGTCTTCGATCATCAGATCATTCGCGCCTCAGCTGGTTCCGGCAAGACCTATAAGCTCAGTGAACGTTATCTGAAGTTGCTTCTTGAGGGCGTCCCCGCAGAGTCGATCCTCGCCACGACCTTTACCCGAAAAGCGGCGGGAGAAATTCAGGATCGAATCCTCAAACGACTCGGCGAAGGCGCCGCTTCCCCCGAGGGCGCGGCAAAGCTCTCGAAGGAACTCGCGAATTCTCCTTCCAAATACGGTCAGGACAGATTCCGCGCGCTGACCGTGAAGGTCGTCCGCGCGATCAATCGACTTCGCATCTGCACGCTCGACGCGTTCTTCATGCAGCTCGCGGGCAGCTACGCCTTCGAGATAGGCTTGCCTCCCGGCTGGACGATCGTCGACGACACGAAAAATAATTCGATCCTGACGAACGCGATTCTGAAGTCGTTTGCACAGACAAACGGTAAGAATGCGCATGAAATCGCGCGACTCCTCTTCAAAGGGGAACTCTCAAAATCAATCGAAGAGCAGGTTTTCGCGCTGACGCAAAACGCGCTGGAAATCTTTTACGAATCTCAAAAATCAGCGTGGCATGCGCTGAGCGCCGCTTCGTGGCCAACGACTTCCCTCGAACTTAACGATTGCATTGCCAGACTCGAAGCGGCGGAACTCGCCCAAACCAAGAGCGGCGATCATAAAAAATTTGTTACGGCGCGGAGCAACGTTCTCAACAAACTCAAAGAGGGCGATTGGGAAGAGCTTCTCCAAGAGGGAATTATCAACGCGGCGTGCAACAACAAAACGTTCGCAAATGCCGAAATTCCTTCGTCGCTCCAGGACGCGCTCGTTAAAGTCTCTGAATTCGCGCAGGTTCAGCTGGGTCTAATTCTCAAGGAACAATTGGAAAAACAGCTCGACGCGATATGGCACGTCCTTGATTCGATTTCGTACTATTTCGGTCAGTTGAAGTCGGCGTCGGGCGCCTATCGCTTCGACGATCTTGCTCAAAAAATCGCGGAATACGAGTCGCGAAGCGAGTTCGTCCAGTTGGACTACCGACTGGATTCCAGAACGCGTCATCTCCTTCTTGACGAATTTCAGGACGCGTCCTTCAAGCAATGGTCGATCATCAAACCGTTCGCGGAGGCAATCGTCCGCGTCGAAAACGCAAAGCTTGATCCAACCGATCCGGATTACGCGAAAAAACTCGCGTCCTTCTTCTGCGTCGGCGACGTCAAACAGGCGATCTACGGCTGGCGCGGCGGCGTCGCGGAGATCTTCAGCGAAATTCAAAAACAACTCGACGGCGTCAAACAAGCGGACATGTCCACAAACTGGCGGAGCTGTCCGACAATCATTGAAGTCGTCAACAAACTCTTCCTCGGTCTGTGCGACGTCGCCAACCCCAACCTCTTATTGAGCAAGTATCTGTCTCCAGAGGACAAATCGCAGAACTCTGACAGTCCTCAGAAGATTGAGACCAAAACGCCAAAAGCCAACAAAGTCAACCAGTTGAAACGCGAAGCTGTCACGGAAGGCCTGGCAAACTGGCGCAATTTTTTCACCCGGCACAAGTGTTCTGACGCCAATAACAAACTCGACGGTTATTGGGCGCTCGAAGTCGCGCCCGTCTATAAGGACGGAAACGACGTCTCCGCCTGCGCGCGCAAGGCGATTGTCAATTCTGACGGCGATGAACTCGAACCGATCGACTCGACGTTAAACGCGGATCTGAGCACATTCTCCAAAGAAGAGTACGAATCCAAGTACGAATCCGAGTACGAATCCGCTTCGGAAACGGCTAATTCGCGAAGTTTTGGAAAGCAACGCGATCTTACGCTCGCTTACGCGGCCAGAAGGATCAAAAACCTGCGCGATCGTTACCCTAAAGCGTCGATTGGCGTTCTCACGCGAAGCAACGCTTTTCTGGGTCGACTTCTTCGGCGGCTTAAACGTCTCGGCGTCAAAGCGAGCGAAGAAGGGGGCGCGCCTCTCGTCGATACTCCGTCGGTCGGCGCCATGCTCTCGCTCTTCCGCCTCGCGGCTCATCCGGGCGACTCGGTCGACGCGTTTAATATTGCCAACGTTCCTCCGCTCGTTCAAAGGTTCCAGCAGGTCGTCGGCGAGGTTGTAACGCCCGAAACAGTCGGTCCGTCGGCTTGTCGACGCCTCTCGTCGTATCTTCGCACGCTCGTCGAAACGAAGGGGCTCGGGAATTTCGCCGCCGAAATGCGCGACCTCCTCGAACCGGTCTGTGGCGACCAGCGCCTGAAGGAACGCCTTGACCAATTTGTCGAGTTCGCGTTCAGTTATCAGGCAAGTTCGCCAAACGCCACGCTTGACGATTTCATCAAGGCGGCGGAAGCCTGCAGAATTCAGGCGCCCTCCGATTCGACGGTCCGCGTTATGACAATTCACGGCTCCAAAGGTTTGGAATTTGATATCGTTGTCCTGCCGGAACTCGACGGCTCAGATATTATCGGCGTCCAAACCCAGAAATTTATCGTCAAACGAGAAGGAGCGTTTGGACCGATCGAGTCTGTCATGAGGTATGTCAATCAAGGCGAACAGGCAGCGCTCCCGGACGAGCTGCTTCAGGGCTTTAAGACGGCGATTCGAAGAAATTTTGAAGAAGCGCTGTGCCTCCTCTATGTGGCGATTACGCGTCCAAGAAGAATGCTGTTGGCGATTATCAATCCTGAAACGAAATCGTTCATAACCAATCTGGATACAGAAAACAAGCTTCCTTCGCTCACCTTCGCCAGAATCCTGCGTTATGAGCTCAAAAAGGAGGAGGCCGATCCGCTCTCGACCCTCGACGCCAGTTCCAGTTTTGACGCTAATCCTCAGCGCGTCTATGACTCGGGCTCGAAGGACTGGGGAGCCGATTTAAAGGACGTCGGCGACGAAGATGAGAAGCAGAATCCAGACGAGGAGGTTCTCGCCGAGCCCGTCTTTCGCAGCACGGAGCGTCGCCGACTCCTCTACCGTCGCCATTCGCCGACGGACAGCCGCAATCCGATCGTATGGAAACGTCCGGAAATCTTCATTCGCGGAAAATGCGTCCACGCCTGTTACGAGCAAACGCAGTGGCTTGACGTCGACGGTCTCCCGAACGACGACGAGCTCCGGCGCGTCCTTTTGCCGCTCGCCAATTACGACCGCGCGAAAATGGAACGCGCTATCTCCGATTTCCACGACATGTGCCGCACGGAGTTCACGCGTCTTCTTATGAGTCGCTCGACTTACGAAACCCGCGACGCGGAAAACAACCCGTTCTTTAATCGCGTTCCCTGCGCGGTCGCAAACGCCTCCACGCTGGAAAAGCCACGTTTTGAGGTCCGGCGCGAGTTTAATTATCGCCTGCTGGAGAACGGTCAAAATCTCCAAAGCGGCGTCGTCGACCGGCTCGTTCTGCTATATGACGGGGACAGACTCGTCGCCGCAGACGTCGTTGATTTCAAGACAGACGTCCATTTCCCCAATCCCGACCTGCTGCACGAATACTTCGAACAGCTTCAATGCTACGGCAAAGCGGTCGAGGATTATTTTGGACTCTCTGCCGACAAGATTTCGCTCCGACTCGCGTTTGTGACTCTCAAACGCCTCGTCGACGTTCGAACCGGCGCAATCGCCAGCTTCAACGAGGAAGAAAACGAATAAAGCAATCCTCTTATCCCAGGGCGCCGCGTCAGAAAGGCGTCTGATTAGTCGTATGGAGTCGATGGGAGAAGTATTATCATGAATTCTCAGAAGGACCGACAGACGTTTCGTCATAAGCCGCATTATTCTCCGTCCCCTGAAACTACGTTCAGGCCCCGCGCCCCCATGACGGATCAATCCGTCTGGATCTCCGACGAAGAATATGTCGACTGGAACAAGCGAGGACGCATCACCCCCGCCAGCAACAGGAACAAGGTTCTATCGTTTGCGGCGCCGTTTGTCGTCGCCTTTCTCGTCTTCATATTCTTCGATTACCTTCTAAAGGATAAGAGCGGCGTTAAACCAGTCTCTTCCAAAGAGTTTGCCGCGCGTCAGGCTGAGTCGCGTCAGGCGAATACGCCGCCGTTGCCGCAAACAAAGTCCGTCGGCGCGCCAGACGC
>CACYBR010000333.1 GCA_902772705.1 uncultured Planctomycetota bacterium | reverse complement strand
CGGCGACTGGACGAACGGACGCGCAATCGACGCCGATCTCGTCTATTTTAAAGATCAATTCTTCCTCTACGCCGCAACGCGCGATCCTGAAGGAAAGATTCAAAAAATTGTCGTCGCGACCGCGAAGGTAGCGCCCGAACAACTATCTGAGCTCGGTCCTGACGATTGGAAACAGGCTGCAGATCGTTCTGTTCTCGAACCCAGTCTCCCTTGGGAAACCAAGTGTATTGAAGCTCCAACTACGGTTGTCCGCGGCGATAAACTCTACATGTTCTACGCCGGTGGGTACAACAATGATCCGCAACATATCGGTGTCGCGGTAAGTGAAGACGGCGTCAATTGGACGCGTCTGTGGAACGCGCCTTTTATCACGAACGGTCCCAAAGGACAGTGGAACGAATCTGAATCTGGCCATCCGGGCGTTTTCGTCGACAACGACGGACAGACGTGGCTTTTCTTTCAAGGCAACAAAACGCACGGAAAAGACTGGTTTCTCTCACGTGTCAAAATCGATTGGAAAGAGCAGAACGGCGTCGAAATTCCCGTTCTCGTTGAAGAGTAATGCAATTATCTAACGGAGCCCTTTTAGGAGTTCACAATGCAAACAACTATCGTTATTCCCTCGCGCTATAATTCTAAACGTTTTCCCGGTAAACCGTTGGCCGAGCTGGAAGGCAAGACGCTTCTGGAACGCGCATGGGAGATCGCGGCTTTCGTCTGTAAAAAAGTCCCTGATTGTTCCGCTATCGTCGCCACGGAAACGCCGTCTGATTTATGTCCGAGCGACAAGATCGTCAATTTTTGCGACGCCCATGGAATACCCGTCATGACGACGTCCGACGCGTGTCGTTCCGGTTCCGACAGAACATGGGAAGTCGCGAGCCGACTGACGCCGGCGCCTGAAATCGTCGTCAACCTTCAGGGCGACTTTCCTACCTGTCCTCCTGACTTTGTCATAAAGCTCATCGACGCGCTAAAGGGTTCTACGAGCTACGACGTCGCGTCGGTCTATACGCAACTCTCATGGGATGCGCTTGACACGCTACGACAAGCAAAGAAGGATAGTCCCTTCAGCGGCTCCACGGTTGTAACAAACCAAGACGATGAGGCGTTGTGGTTTTCAAAGAATATTATTCCCGCCTTCCGTGACGAAAAAGAACTCCGTACAACTTCGCAGACGAGCCCCGTCAAACGTCATGTTGGGCTTTACGCATATCGCTATGACGCGCTTCGTTTCTTTGCGTCGTCGGAAAAAAGCTATTACGAAAAGCTCGAAAAACTTGAACAGTTACGCTTTCTGGAAAACGGCTATCGCATCAAGATGATTGAGGGCGTTTTTCCACCGGGCTTCGATAAAGCAATCTCTGGAATCGACACGCCTGAAGATCTCGCGCGCGTTAAACAGATTTTTCGCGAAAACGGCGAGTTGTTGCCTCTCTACCAGTAATTTTAGAAAGGAAACATGACATGCAAACCACTAAATTAATCGTCGCTCGGCACGGAAACACCTTCAACAAGGGAGACGTCGTCCTCCGTGTTGGAGCGCGTGCCAATCTTCCGCTCACAGAAGAGGGGCGCTTGCAGGGTCAACGTCTCGGAGCCAAATTGATCGAGATGAAGCTTTTCCCGACGCGTTTCTTTGCCGCGCCGCTTAAGCGTACAATCGAGACCAGTCTGGAAATAGCTTCCTGTTTTGATCTTGGCGCTCCGCCCCAAATACTTGATTTCCTTACAGAGTTTGACTATGGCGAATACGACGGTCTCCCCGAAACAGAGGTCGTGAAAAGGCTTGGCGTTCTGGAAGCACAGGAAAACGGCAACGCTCAGGATTTGAGTCCGGAAGAACTTGAAGCGCTTGGTAAAAAAGCGTTGAAGGTTTGGGACACGACCAGAAAGCTTCCCGTCGGCTGGCGTTTTTTGCAAGAACGCGTCAACAGGCTGGAAGACGACTGGCGCAACTTTGGCAAACAGATCGCGACAAAATATCCGGGCGAAACGGTAGTCGCTACAACCAGCAATGGAATCGCCAGATTTTCGCTCTCATTGCTCTCCGGCAGCGTTCTTCGTCCTACCGATTTAAAGCTTTCAACAGGCGCGTTTGGCGTCTTCGTACTGGACCGCGGTTGCTGGAAACTTGAAGCTTGGAACGTTCGCTGACGCTCGACGCGCCATAAAGCAGAAACGTCTCTCGGATCAAATCCGAGAGACGTTTTTTATAAGCGTTAAACTTCAAAAGAAATCACTTCGTCGGAACGGCGGGATCGGACTCGACGCCTTCGGCTGTCATCTTGACCGGCTTGATCGTCCCGTCTTCGGCAAACTCCAGACGATCAATGCAAGTCACGCGATAGTTGCCATCGGTTTCATTAATTGGGCGACGATGGTAGATAATATACCAATTGTCAGAAGGCGTATGAAGGATACTGTGATGCCCGGCGCCTTTGGCGAGTCCGGGCTCCGTTCCAAGTAACGAACCTATACGTTTATGGGGACCAAAGAGAGAATCCGACACGGCGTAAGCGACCCGATAGTTTGATACGGTCCAGCCGCCTTCTGACCACATGAAGTAATATTTGCCGTCCTTCTTGAAAACAAACGGACCTTCTACATATCCCTCAGGCGTAACTTCACGAAAATAAGAGCCGTCCTCATAGGGAACGAGACCCGTAAAGTCGTCCTTGAGCTTAGCTATATTACAGTGACGCCAACCTCCGTAAACAAGGTAATACGTTCCATCGTCGTCCTTGAAAACAAACTGGTCAATCGGTTGAGCTCCGTTAACAATCTCATTAACAAGCGGTTTGCCGAGATAGTCGCGATACGGACCTTCCGGTTTATCGGCGACGGCGACGCCAATACCGCCAATTTCGCCTTCATGGACGTCGTTGGCGCCAAAAAAGAAGTAGTACTGACCGTCCTTTTCAACGACGGACGGCGCCCACATCGCACGTCGCGCCCATTTAATCTCCTTGTTGGTCAGTATCTTTTCATGTTTTGTCCAGTTGACAAGATCGGGAGATGAAAAGCAATCAAAATAGGTCTGTTCGTCGAAAGGAAGCGAACGCGTCGGGAAAATCCAGTACTGATTGTCAAAAAACGCAACCTCGGGATCGGCGTACCAGTCGGGATCGATCGGATTGCCAGACGTCTTTTTAACGTTATCTTCGGCAAAAGCGCCGCCCACGAAACAGAGAGTCGTTACGCAAGCGAGCGCTACAGTAAACAAGCGAGTTAGTTTTCGAGTCATTGATTGTCTTTCTGGTTGGATAACAGCGAAA
The DNA here is from genome assembly GCA_902772705.1 of uncultured Planctomycetota bacterium. Lineage (GTDB taxonomy): Bacteria > Planctomycetota > Planctomycetia > Pirellulales > Thermoguttaceae > RUG369. The sequence continues at coordinate 3,948 of CACYBR010000333.1, read as the reverse complement.
CGCCGGGGCTTCCAGCGTAAATAATCGAGTTAAAAAAAGGAGCCGTCTCAACGTTCTTTCCAGACGCCGTCGGGAAATTTGCGGCGAAAAGACGATAAAACGATCTTTTCAAACGGGCGCTTAATTCTGGTAAACCAATGTTCTTCCTCCGGGGAAAGAGGAGTCACGCAAAAAGTGGTAATACCTGACAGGCGTCCCGCCATGACGTCGGCAAAGATCTGGTCGCCCACAAGAGCCGTCTTCTCAGGGATAAAACCATGTTCCGAAAAAGCGCGACGACATCCGGAAGTAAACGGTTTGCAGGCCTTCGCAATGAAAGGCAACTGAACAGATTCGGCGAACTGACCAATCCGCTTCCCTACGCCGTTGGAAAGCAAGCATAACTTAAAATTCTCGTCTTTAAGCGACTTCAACCATGCTTTAACGTCCGGTTCCGGTTCTTGATTGGAATACCTCTTTAGTGTACAATCGACGTCCAACAGGAGGTATTCTATGCCAAGCGTTCTCAATCGTTCAGGGGTCAATTCGACTACGCTGTTGATGAGAAAGTGAGGATAAAAAACCTTCAACATACAACGCTCCTTTTATGTTGCACTGAGTCCGCTTTACCGACGCGCTAACCTCTCCTATGGTCAATCCGGAGGACGTGTCGGATTGACGCGTCAAACGACGACAAGGCGCACGCCTTATCTTACCCGGGTATGGCGGCGCATGCAATACGCAAGCCTTTGAAAAGCTCAATTTTCAAACAGAGTCGTCGCTCGTTCTGTTCATGAGAAATCAGCTGTAAACATGGAGGGGCGGTTATTAACTCGTCTGTTCTCCTTATGCGTCGCAGTCGTTTAAGCCATACTTCAGTGAAGTAAAACGGTCGTTTCAAGCTTAAACGAGTGGGAGCTGAACATCGTCTGGATTAACGTCCACACGTTCGACCGAGTTACAGCTACTGAAAATCGGATTACAGGAAATTGAATCGATAATGTTCAAAACGTTTCAAGAAGCTCTTAGCCAATCAACGCTTGTTTTCGACGGAGCCACAGGAACCGAAATATATCGTCGTCACGTCTTCACGAATCAGTGTTACGACGAACTGAATCTGCGCAATCGCAAGATGATCGCGCAGATTGCCGAATCCTACCGCGACGCGGGAGCCAACGTTCTCACGACCAACACTTATGGCGCGAACCGTTTCTCACTTGAGCTTTACGGTTTAGAATCTCAGATCGAAGCGATCAATCGCGCAGGCGTCGAGATTGCGAAAGAGGTCGCGGGCAACGATCCTGAAAACAAGATTTATATTGCCGGATCAGTCGGATATCCGTCCAAAGCCACGCTTGAGAGGCGTTCACGCGACGAAATTGTCGGAGCCTATTCCGAGCAGATCCGTATTCTGGTCGACGCCGGCGTCGATCTCATTATCTTCGAGTCTCAGCCGACTCGAGAATCCGCCGAAATTATGGTCGACGCTGTCAAAAGAGCGGGCGTCAACGTTCAATTCGTCGTTTCTTACGGCCTCCATCCGTCGCTGTTTCAGGAACCGAACACCCTTGAATCACGCGCCAGACGCTTTGCGGAGCTCTTCAAGCCCTTTGACGAGGCGAGCCCCTCGCCGGTCGCGTGGGGTCTCAATTGCCTTCTCGGTCCTTCTGAAATGCTCCATGCGGTTCAGGAAGTCGTTAAAACGCTTAAACTTCCACTCATTGTCCAACCTAACGCGGGCTCGCCGCAGCCCTTTGAAGGTCGACTGCTTTACTACAGTTCCCCCGAATATCTCTCGACGTACGCCATGCGCTATGTCGATCTGGGCGCAGCCGCAGTTGGCGGATGTTGCGGAACAACGCCGGAGGAAATTGCAGAGATCGTCAAACACGTTCGTCCGACGGCTAAAAGTCGCCGCACAAAGATTGTCCTCGTCGACGCTCAACCAAACGTAAAGGAACAGGAGGAATCCAAGCCAGAAACGCGTAGTAACCTTGCGCGAAAACTTTGCGCGGGAGAGTGGGTTCAAACTGTGGAAGCAATACCACCCTGCGGTTACGATCTTTCGGCGTTCATTGAAAAGGCTAAAACGCTTAAAGCGGGAGGAGTCGACGCCGTCAACCTTCCCGACGGTCCCAGAGCGTCGGCACGAATTACGTCGATCGTCGCTGCACAAAAGGTTCTAACAGACGCTCAAATAGAACCAGTGCTGCACGTCTGTTGCCGCGACCGCAATCTGATCGGACTTCAGGCGGATCTCATTGGTTGCGCGGCGTTCGGGATTACGAATATACTTTTCATAACCGGCGACCCTCCCAAACTCGGAAATTATCCTAACGCCACAGGCGTGTTCGACTGCGACTCGATCGGTCTTTGTCAGCTTCAACATCGTCTTAATCGTGGAATCGACCTCGGAGGTCTCTCTATCGGCGCTCCGACGAACGCGTTCTTCGGCGTAGGTTTCGATCCTTCGGCAATCAATCGTCAACGCGAGCTCGAACGTCTTCGTCTAAAGGTAGAGGCAGGAGCGCTCTTTGCCGTCACTCAACCAGTGTTTGATCCTGATATTCTGCTCCGATTCCTCGACGATTATGGCGATTTACCAATTCCAGTTATCGCTGGCGTCTGGCCTTTCGTGAGTTATCGCAACGCGCTCTTTATGCGCAAGGAGGTTCCCGGCGTCGTCGTTCCTGATACGATCATGGCGAGGATGGAAGCGGCGGCTGAAAAATCGAAAGAAGAACAGGTTCAAATGGGAATCACAATTGCACGCGAATCCCTTGAAAGACTTCGTTCACGCGTTCAGGGGGTCCAAGTCAGCGCCCCCCTCGGAAGAATTGACGTCAGCTTGAAAACGCTCGAACGTTAGTTTATAATTCCCGTCGCGAGAAGCCTCTCGGGCTTTTAGCGCCGCAAAGATTTTTGATCCAAAGCGTCGGCTATCGTTTTTTCCGGAATTCATCGGGACGATTTGCCGCTTTCCACGTCTTTTTATGAGGAGTCAGAAGATGGAACGTAGAGATATTTTGAAAGTCGCAGCCGTCGCTGGCGTCGCGGTAGCAACTCAGACCGCTAACGCAGATATTATCGCCCCCGGTCGTCGACCAGGTCGTCGGCCTGTTCCACCACGTCCGACTGAAGCCGAATCTGGTCAAGAGCCTCAAAACTACATTATCATAGAAACGTTCTTCACAACTGGAAAAGAAAAACGTGACGCGCTCGCAGCAAAATTCGACAAGGAACTCATTCCGCAACGTCACGCAGCGGGGTTTGAAAAGGTTGGCGTTTTCACGATCAACGACGAACTCATGAAAAATGAGAAAGGATATGACGCTGACAAATACGACGGCGCCGTGTTTGTCGTTCAGGGAACAACCTCGACTGAACTCCTCCTGAACTATCAGGATATCTGCGCCGGCGTCTCGACTCTCTTCAACCTTGACGACGATCTCGATTTCATCGACGAGGAAGTGGTCGCTTTGCGTTCGTTCCCATCCGTTCCTGCGATCGACGTCCCTAATTCTAACGAAGAACGCGTTATTCAACTTCGCACCTACAATTCCCCGAACTACGATCGCAACATTGCCAAGCAGGCGATGTTTGAAGACGGCGAACTTGAACTCTTCCGTAACAGCGGGATGATTCCGGTCTTCTTTGGTCGCGCCGTCTTCGGTTCAATGGCGCCAAACGTCACCTACATGCTCAGTTTCAAAGACGACGAAGCTCGCCGCGAAGGCTGGAGCAAATTCGTTAATTCTGAGGGTTGGAAAAAACTCAGCAAGGATCCGAAGTACGCGCGCACCGCAACTCGCATCCGCAATTTGTTCCTTTCGCCTACTCCTAACTCCGAAATCTGATTTCAGGCCGCTGAGGTCGAACTCTCTGAAGAATCGACCTCAACGTTCCTGATTTTCACAACAATTTACCGTTTTGCAGAGGAAAAACATGGATCTTAAACGACGACAATTT
>CACYBR010000332.1 GCA_902772705.1 uncultured Planctomycetota bacterium | reverse complement strand
TGGACGTCGCTTTGAACGGCACAGAAAAAGCTGTATATGCTATCTTGACGCAAAAACCGGACTCATCCAGAGAAGAAATAGGAGAAAGAATATCTAAAACTGTCAGAACAGTTCAGAGAGCATTGGACTCGTTAAAAGAAAAGGGGGTTATCAGAAGAGCAGGTTCAAAACAACGTCCATATTGGGAAATCCTGAAATGAAATTAAACGAGTGATTATGAGAGAGGGATCGGAGTGAAAACCGGTTCTTTTTTCATGCCTGCATTTAGAGCGGTTTTCCGGCTTTTCCAAAAGAAAGAGCTCACGATACTATTTGACAATTAGCGTCGGGCGGTCGCAAATACAGCGTTTTCCGGCAAGGTCGTCGCGGAAAACGCGAAGGTCTTTGAATATGACTTCGCCGAGCCCGAAACCGCGCTCTTTGAACTGGAATTCTGATATTCGCAATTGGGCCAGCCCGTTTTCTTTGTTACATACGCAAAATAACAGAATACAACTTTCCTCTCAAGACAGCCGCGTCAAGGAAACGCGAAGCGCGACAGTCTTTCTTCGTCGATCGTCATTTGGCGATTCGTCTGACGAAGCTGATTTTTAAAAATTTTGTTATTTTCAACAAATAACACTTGCTCTTTCGTTTTTCTGGCGTATACTCGTCAACGTCGCCCGAAGACGTCCTCTGCCGCATTATGACGCCATTCGTTTTAAACGAAATCACAAGCTCTAAGAGCGTGGCGGTCGTCTCCATTTTGCCCGTTATTCAGCGACAATAACAATGAATTTCGTCGTTGGAATTGAACCGACAGAAATAACAGGACTCGATTTTCCAACGCGACAAGGCGCGGTATAGACCAAATATTGTCAGGATGACACGGGATTGTGCGATTCAGCGCGTTATTGCTGAAAAACAACGCGCGATCCTGAAACGGACGACGAACAAGATTGATTGAAGCGCACGGGGCGCTCCATATGCGTCGCAATAGCCAAAACGGCGTCGTTAGAACCGACCAAATCACAGGAAAAAAGAATGAAACTACAGATTAAAGAATTCGCGGACTCCGTGTCCGGCCTCGTTCTTTCTCGCAGAGAAGCGCCCGCGGGCTCTCAGGGCGCGCTCGAATACCGGCTGATCACACTCGCGTCAATCGCGCCCAACGGAACGCTCGACACGAAGGAGGTCGGATACTTTTACGCCTCCAAACCAATCGCGACGGCGATGCACCTGACGCAACCGTGGGACGTCGTCGTGCGTCTGACGCCGCCCTATACGGCGGCGCTAGTTGAGCCGTCGCAGGCCGGGTTCGTCGTGCCGTCCAACTGCGTGCTCGTTCGCATTCGCGACGGTCGCGTCGCGCCGAAATTCCTCTGGTACGCGCTCAACTCCGAATCCGTTCGACGGAGCTGGGAGCGCAACGCCTCTGGAAGCGTCCTCACGACGATCCGACCGACTCAGATCGCCGCGCTTGAACTCGAAATCCCGACTCTCGAAAAGCAGGTTAAGATAGTCGAATTCGTCGCCGCCGCAAGGGAAGAATGCTCCTCGCTGCGCGCGCTCGCCGACGAAAAGGAAAAATACTACGCCGCGCTCGTCGAAAAGAAACTCGAAAACGAAAACGACGAACATAACGCCAAACTGAGGAACTGCGACGTCTTCTCGCGTGAAAAGCTCTTCGAAGTGGTAAAACAGAGTTTCGGACCACTCCGGGAGTATCACCCTCTTCACGTGCATGAGCTTGTAGACGCCCTCATTAAAGAAGGGCTCATAACGCCGAAGAGCTCGCAGGAACGGCGCGCGGAATTTGACAAGTTTATGGAAGACTCCAACGATGAAAACGACTCGGACAATCATGAAACCGACGAGAAGATTCGCGCCGAGCGCTCGCACGAAAAAGACGACGAACAACAAGACGAATAATTTGAGGAGGACCGCGTTATTATGGCTGAACGATATGATATTACTCTTGAACGCTCGCTCCTGACCTTCCATCCGAAGGCCGATCCCGAACTGTATCAGCTCTTTCTGGAATTTGGACCCGCGCTCCTCGCGCTGCGATACGTCGGCGACTTTGCTCGTTATGGCAAGGCGGCGAACGCGTCGCAAGAGACCGCGCTTCGAAAAGCAGGCGAGCTCGCCGACGCGTTCTTTACTGAGCTCGACGACGGAGGAGTCGAACCGTCCGACGACGACCTCCAAAACAGTCTGCATAGCTTCGTCGAAGAATTGAACCACTGCGTGACGAATTCCCTCTCGCAATTTGACGATTCCCGAATCATGGAGCTTCGGAAGAGCTTCGAAAAACGCGTCCTCCTCAAGGCGACGGAGTTCAAACTGAACGCAACGTCCTTGCGCGATTCCAAAAACGCCGGCGGCGTTCTCGAAACGCTCGAAGACGACCTGAAACTCCTGATTTATCGGCTCGAAGAGCTTCTCGAACCGCGACAAAACGAAACCGTCGGCGATAAGACAAAGCTATACTATCTGAGGACGAAATTGGACGAATTCGAACGCGAGCTCGTCGCGCTCAAAAAGCAAAGCGCCGGACAACGCGCGACCGGCGGCGAACGCGCGCTTCTGAAGCGCTTCAGCGCCGCGCTCAACGCGCTCGCCGAATACGACCCGCGTTTTGACGCGTTTCACGCGCCAACGAGGCTCGAACCGACGCAGACGCGGTTCTACGTCGTCGCAAGACTGATCGGCGCGCTCGCGACATATCGCGGCGAAGAGTCGCGTCCCGCTATTGCCGGCGCGTTTGAACACGCGATCAGAGTTATCCTCGATCCCGACGCCGACGTCTACACGCCAAACGAACTCTCCGAGCTCCTCGCAGAAATCGTCGCGCCCCAACAGGGCGAAACCGTCTACGACCCAACCGCCGGCGTTGGCGGGACGCTACTGCGCGCCGCGCGACTCGTTCCCAACGGCGACGTCGCGATCCGAGGACAGGAATGGAACGCGTTTGTCGCCGCGCTCGCCAACGTCAATCTGCTCCTGCACGGGTTCAACGACGTAAGACTCTGGGACGGGGACGTGGTAACTCAGCCTGGAAACGTGGAAAAAGAAACGCTTACGAGCTTCGATGCAATCGTCGCCGATCTCCCGATCATGTCCAGAGCGGAGCTCCGCGGCGCCGTCGAGCTCAGCGCGGATAAGTTCGACCATTACGGTCGGTTCGACGAAAAGAATCCCGTGTCGCCCGGCTCCGAATACGCGTTCTTCCAGCACATGCTGGCGAGTCTCAATTCAGAGCGCGGAAGAATGGCGGTCGTAACGGTCGGCTCCGCGCTCGCGAGAAGCGGCG
>CACYBR010000331.1 GCA_902772705.1 uncultured Planctomycetota bacterium | reverse complement strand
GAGCCGCATTGCCCTTCGAAATAGGTCGGGTTTTCGTAGGAATCGAGAACCTGAAGCTCGTAGTGGTTCATGAGGAAAATACCGCTGTTGCCCCGACCCTGGCCCTTGGCGTTAGGATCGGTGACCGGCGGACAAGCAAATTCGACATGGAGCTGGCAACTGCCGAACTTCTCCTTGGTGTAGATGGAGCCGGCGCCAGGATGAGCTGTGAGAACGCCGTCGGCGACGTCCCACTTGCCGCCTTCCCAGGCGTCCATGTTCGTGCCGTCGAAAAGGATGATCGCGTCCGAGGGCGGGTCGGCAGGAGTTTCGCCAGGCGTAACGACGGGAGGTTCCTTCCAATCGATTCCCATACGGAAGTCGCCGCCGCGAAATTCGTGAGAGTTGGTTTCTTGCGCAGTGGCGCAGGAAGCGAAAGCGACAAGCCCGAGGCCAAGAGCGAGGGTCAGAAACACGCGTTTCATGTCAATAATCTCCGAAAATAATAAAAAGCGATCGCGTCGCAGTTGTCAGAATACGAGCAGAGGCTCGGCTCGGATTCCGGGGACTGAATTTGCCTCGAAATCTGAAGCTTATTAAAAGACCTCCGCTAACGTATCGCTCATTATTCCCACATTTTTTCTAAAATCAAGTGTTTGTGACACGATATTTCACAAAATGACGATTCTCAAATATCTGTGAAGCCGATAGGCTTTCTCCACGTTACGCCCCTCTAATATTTGTCCTTTCTCGCCTCTTTTTTAGCCGATATTTGTTGCGTCCACATCTGGACCCGTTTATAATTTTAAAAGAGTACGACTCAATGACGAGGCGGCAAAAGCTCCGTCTATTGAAAGGTTGAGCTTTTGTCGCGCTCAAAACGCGTCGAAGCGGGCGGTCCCGCTTGCCTGACCGTTGCGCTTTGAATACTTTTCTACGTAAGATTCAGGAGAAAGCTGTTCGATGGCGAATAACGTGAATGTTCCCTCTGAGAAGAAGGACGCAGATATGACGGGAGCAACGTGTAAAAGCTCTCCTTCTTTTTCCACTGTTTTCTCCGATTATGATTTTTACCTCCTTGGCGAAGGAAAGCTGTGGAAAAGTTACGAAAAGCTGGGCGCACACCATCGCGTTGTTGACGGAATAGAAGGCGTCAATTTCGTTGTTTGGGCTCCCAACGCCACGTCTGTCTCTGTTGTTGGCGACTTCAACGACTGGGATCCCGGTCGTGGAGCGATGCATAAGCATTATCCCTCCGGGTTGTGGGAGACGTTTGTTCCAGGCGCGGCTTTTGGAGACGTTTATAAATATCGCGTTGAAAACAATGGCGCGGTAACCGAACGCGCCGATCCCGTCGGTTTCTATGCTGAGCAACCACCCAAGACCGCTTCTGTTGTTGCGGATCTGGATTCTTATCACTGGCATGACGAGTCCTGGCTCGAACGGCGTCGAGAAGACGAGTCGAAGTGGGTTCGTAAACCGATTTCAATCTATGAAGTTCACTTTGGCAGCTGGGTTCGACCTGCGGATGATCCAGGGCGGCTTCCGACGTATCGAGAGGTTGCGGAACAGTTGGTCGATTATGTCAAGAGGTTGGGATACACTCACATTGAATTTCTCCCACTTGCAGAACATCCACTTCTTGGAAGCTGGGGATATCAGGTGATCGGCATGTATTCCGTAACGAGCCGATACGGAAGACCTGAAGATTTCATGTATCTGGTTGACCTGTGCCACCAGAATAATATTGGGGTCATTGTCGACTGGGTTCCCGCCCACTTTCCTAAAGATTCTCATGGGCTCCGGCGTTTTGACGGAACGGCGCTCTACGAATACGAGGATCCAAGATTGGGAGAACATCGTGATTGGGGAACCCTGATCTTTAATTACTCCAGAAACGAGGTGCGTAACTATCTGATTTCCAACGCGTTTTTTTGGTTTGACAAGTATCATATCGACGGATTGCGCGTAGACGCAGTCGCTTCGATGCTTTATCTTGATTTCAGCCGCGACGCCGGCGATTGGACGCCCAATAAGTATGGCGGACGAGAAAATCTTGAGGCTGTCGATTTTCTTAAGGAACTCAACGTTGAGACGCACAAAAGTTTTCCCGGAATTTTGACGATCGCGGAAGAGTCGACGACCTGGCCAGGCGTTTGTCGCCCCGTGTGCGACGGAGGTCTCGGCTTCTCCATGAAGTGGAACATGGGGTGGATGCATGACGCGCTGAATTATTGTCATGAAGATCCGATCTATCGTAAGTATCACCACGATCAGATGACTTTCAGCATCATGTACGCATTTTCCGAAAATTTCGTCTTACCCATCTCGCACGACGAAGTCGTTCACGGAAAAGGCACCGTTATCAGCAACGTGCCAGGCGATCTTTGGCAAAAGTTTGCTCAGGCGCGTCTCCTTTACAGTTACATGTGGACGCATCCTGGTAAGAAGCTTCTGTTCATGGGGTGTGAATTTGGACAATGGAAGGAATGGAATTATGACGGCAGCCTCGATTGGGGGCTCCTCAATTACGACGATACTCACGGCGGACTTCAACGATGCGTTGCCGACCTGAACAAGATATATCAAACCGAAACCGCGTTGCATGATCTGGATTTCGACTGGCACGGTTTCGAATGGATCAACTGCAACAGCTGGGAAGAGAGCGTTTTTGCCTATATGCGCAAGGCGGAGAATCCACGTGATCATATTGTTGTCGTTCTTAATTTTACCCCAGTTCCAAGACGAAAGAGATTTGGCGTTCCTGAAAAAGTCGACTATCAGGAAATATTCTGTTCTGACGCGCCATTCTATGGCGGAAGCGGAGCAGGCAACGGTTTGGTGAAAACGCAGGGGACGCCTTGGGACGACAAACCGTACTCGTTTGAAGTTCTGGTTCCGCCACTTGGCGCCTCGTTCTTCAAGCCTGTCTGGCGAGACAAGGACGGGCTTCCAATCGATAAGAAGAACTATGCTCCCTGGCTGTAGTAGCTTCTGAGCGCTCGGTTATCTTACCGACGGCCTTTTCCCGACCTCGACTTTCCACGCGATTCGTTTGAACTGATCGGGGGGACTCGACGTCTTGGGGAGGGTGAAGATAATTAACCTTGGACATTTTGTCGTTGTTCGTCGTTCGATTCCTTCGTACAGACGAAGACGCTGACCCTGAATTGAGAGAGAGATCCGTTGAAATTCGCCGTTTTTAGCGACGTCCACAGCAATTTGGTAGCTTTTAACACGGCGCTTGACGATATTCGCAAGCAAAATGTTGAAAAGTTTTTTTGTCTGGGCGACATGCTTGGATATGGACCCAGACCGACCGAATGCATCGATTTAATGATGAAATTGTGCGACGAAGGCAAGGTTGAGGTTTGTTTGCTTGGCAACCACGATCAGGCGACGTTGTATGATCCTGAAGGATTCAATCACATCGCCGAGGAGGCGGTCTATTGGACTCGCGACGTCCTCGAATCTGCTCGAGGGGCGAAGGCGAGCGCACGATGGGATTTCATAGCAGAGCGTCCCAAGATGTTCCGTTATGAGGATTCTTTTCTCTTCGTCCATGGTTCTCCGAGGAATCCTCTTAATGAATACGTCTTTCCCGAAGACGTGGACGACAAGAGGAAAATGGCGTCGCTCTTTAAACTTGTTCCAAAATATTGTTTTCTGGGGCACACTCATGTTCCGGGCGTTTTTGTTGACGAGACGAACAACAACGGCAATTACCAGTATTTCTCTTTCAGAGAGATTACTGAGAATTTCAACGGGCGATATCCTCTCGGCGACCAGAAACTACTGATCAACGTGGGATCCATTGGTCAGCCTCGCGATCAGAATCCTGAATCTTGTTATGTCGTTGTTCAGTACGAGGAAAACTCTTCTGACAATTATGTTGAGTACCACCGCGTGCGTTATGACGTTTCCAAGACGCAAATGGAAATTCAGGAAATACCGAGACTTGCTGAATATCAGTTTCTGTGGAAACGCCTTGAAGAAGGTCGTTAACCTTTTGTAATCCGCGTTGCTTCGAGTTTGTGCTCTGACGCTTCGACCTCTTTAACGCTAGATTGAACGCCCGCTCCTGTGGGTTCGCGGGCTTCTCTTGAACGATCTGATTCAACGTTCGGGTTTTAGTTACAACCAGCAATATTCTGTTTTACAATGAGCGCTCCTAAACTTCCTCCTCTTCAACCGCCTCAAATACCCAATTCCATGCTCAGGGGAGTTGAACAGCAGAAACCGCCCAAATCGAACTTCTTTTTCATCCTGATGATGACTTTTTTGTTCATTTGGACGTTTCAGCTCATGAGCGCCAAAAAGCCCGAGCCGGAAATTCCTCTTGGCTCCGACGCTAAAACGTTTGGAGCCGCCCCGAAACTTAGCGACGAAGCGCGACAGGCGCTTCCAAAAGAATTTGTCGACGCCGCTGAAGTCTCTCATAATACGGTTAAACCAACCTTTGTGACTCTTGGTTCTCTTGAGCCCGACAGTCCCTATCGATTTCTTGTGTCTTTGACAAATCGCGGCGCGGCCGTCGCTCGTGTTGAACTCAGTGAAAGCGCTTACGTCGACTACACGGATCAGTCTGGATATTTAGGTCAGATAGTCGTCGACGAATCCTATGCGTGGAACGAGTTTGATCTGGGACTTCCAGGCGTTCGCGCTCAGGTTGTTGGCAAGGGAACGCCGGCGGCGCTCGCTGGTCTTAAGCCCAACGATCGAATTGTTGGTTTTACCGACGCCAAGGGCGTTTCAACGAAAATCAATGAATTCGTGGATCTACGCGACGCGTTGCTTAAAACGAAGCCTGGCGACAAGGTTAAACTGGACGTCTATGACTCCTCGAGTCTTGAAAAGAACGAACGATATCAGCTTGCGCTTCTGACGCTTGCGAAACTCATGACGAATGAATCGGAACGTCATGTCCTTTCCGTGGGCGGCGAATCGGAGAGTTCTTCTGAGGCGTTAGAGACGAAGGCCGAAGTTGCCGACACAGAGACTCTCGTTGACGATAATACAAATTCTGCTTCGGAAAACGTGGCGGAAGAAAGAATTGTGGAGTCTGGCGTTGAACAGGCTTCTTCGAGCAAAGCGGTCGAGGCTGGCGCGGAACCCGAAAGAAAGAACGAGTACGCCGAGGAGCTTGGCGCGCCAAAAACGATTGAGGTTGAACTTTCAGAAACGCCGCTCTCTGTTCTCCGACCGAGCGGCGTGGTTCGCGACTACGACGACTATGTTGATCTGGTTGGTCTTCAGGGCGTGTATACCGGTAACAACGACGCGTTGTATCTGCTTGATTTGGACGACAAAGAAATTCCTCGTCAGCGCAAGCTCAACAGTGAGCCAACCTCTTTCCTTGCCACGTTGGGACGTGTTGATGACGACGTTCTCGAAGTTTGGGCGCCTTCTGGCGAGGGCGGTCGTCGAGCTGCGAGTACGAACGCTCCCAGAACGCCGGCGCTGGATAATGAACTTGGCGGAGTTTGCTTGCGCGACGGTTACTGGGACTATGTCGAGGACGAGTCGAACGAGTCTGTCGCCGTCTTTAAGAAGATCTTGCTTGAGCGTCAGCTTGAGGTCGTCAAAAAGTATGAACTCGTCAAAGGGGGAGAAAAAGACCCTAAGAGCGTCGACTTTTTTGTGAAAAACGACGAGTCTTACCATCTCAAGCTGAGTTTTGAGATTAGAAACTACGATCCGAACGCGTCTCATGTTGTGTCGTATATGCTCGACGGCCCCACAGGACTCCCGCTTGAAGGCGCGTGGTTTTCGGCTGGACGTAAGACAGGACCGGGTTGGGGCGCTTACGGTCTTCGCGACGTTGTGGTTTCTTCTAACAATCAGAAGAATTTCAACGTCGTTAAATGCTGGGATATCGCACAGGATAAAACGCGTCAAAGCGACGAGCTTCGTCTTGATTTTCTCGGAGTAGACGGTCAGTATTTCCAGTGTACTGCAATCCCGTATTATGGCGACGATCCGGATCGAAAGTTCGCATTCTCTCCGATTCGCGTCGGTTCCCGCGTCGTCGACCACATGAATTTTACGGACGTTTCCTACCGAATGAAGAGCGACGATCGGACTCTTGCGCCCCACGGACAGACGGGAGATTCGTTCAAGCAGGATTTTGTCGTTTTTATCGGACCGAAGAAGCGTGACGTCATGGCTGATTACGGGCTCAGTAAGACGATTGTTTACGGTTGGTTCTGGTTTGTGTCGATTCCGTTAATCTGGATCCTTCATTTCTTCCATGACTACATGGTTTTTAACTATGGTCTGGCGATTATTCTGTTGACGGTTCTCGTCCGTCTTTGCCTTTTCCCCTTGAGTCGTAAGCAAGTGCTGAGTTCGATGCGTATGCAGAAGCTTCAGCCTGAAATTGCCAAACTCAAGGAGAAGTATCAGGATAATCCGCAGGAATTGATGGCCGCTCAGCAGGCGCTCTTCAAGAAGTATGGAATTAATCCTCTCAGCGGATGTTTGCCCATCTTCATTCAAATGCCAATTTTCATCGGCTTGTACCGTGCGCTCTCCATTGACGTAAGCCTTTACGGCGCGCCTCTTTTCTCAAAGAGCGTGCGATGGTGTTCCAACCTTGCGGCGCCTGATATGGCGTTCGATTGGAGCGCGTTCTGGAGCGGTATTGGCTGGGAAAGCTTTAATATGAGCGGTCGAGGGTTCCTTTCCCTGTTCTGCCTTGGTCCGTACCTCAACGTTTTGCCTGTTATTACGATCGCTCTTTTCCTGATTCAGCAGAAATTTCTTGCTCCTCCTGTGGTCGGCGACGACGCGCAGGCGAAACAGCAACGTTCAATGCGTCGCATGATGACCTTCATGATGATCTTCATGGGATTCATGTTCTTTAAGGTGCCGAGCGGTCTGTGCCTTTATTTCATCGCTTCGAGCCTCTGGGGACTTCTTGAGCGAAAGATGTTGCCCAAACGCAGTTTGGAACTCGTTCCCATCGAGGAAAACGGTTCGGATCCAGCTAAACCGCGAGTTTCCTCCGCCTTCACTTCGTCCAGGGACAAACAACGAGCTCGTATTCAGCAAGGTCGTAAGTACGAGGTCTACGAGATTCGTCGCGATAAGAAGGGACGTCGCATCTCGCCCGCGTCCAGTTCGAAACCCAAGAGCGCGTTGCGCGCATGGTGGGACGAAGTTGTCGAACGAGCCAAAGAGCAACAAAAATTGGCCAAAGCCGAGTATGAGGGACGTTCGTTCGAAAGTCGAAAGAAGCGTCGCTGATTCTTAATGACGCAATCGTTTTTACAGCCAATCAACGTCAGGCGTTTCGTCTGGCGTTGATTTTTTAGTAATTCCAGACGTCAGAGTGTGGATCAATGTTCTCTGAAGATTTCTTGGAAAAATTCAACGACAGTAAAAAACCCGCGCCTTTGAATATTGTGCTGTATCAGCCTGAAATTGCAGCCAATACGGGAGCTGTAGGACGAACCTGTGTCGGTCTCGGAGCAAAGCTCTGGCTTGTGGAACCGTTAGGTTTTCAAATAGACGATCGGAAATTGAAGCGTGCGGGACTGGATTATTGGCCTTTTCTTGAATGGGAGATCGTTCCTGACTGGAAAACGCTCTTAAAACGTCTGGCGGAGTACAATCGAGTCAACGAGACTGAGTTGAGATACTATTTCTTTACTAAGAAAGCGACAAGAACATACGATTCGGTTTCCTACAGGCTCGGAGACGTCCTCGTATTTGGAACAGAATCCAGCGGACTTCCAGAATCGTTCATTCGAGATAAAGCTCGTGCGGTACGAATTCCAATTCGTCCTCAGATCAGGTCTCTCAATGTCTCAGTTAGCGTTGCCGTCGTTGGGTTTGAAGCAAGAAGACAGCTACGCTTCAGCCTTGACGACTGATCATAAAAAAAGCCTGACGACAGTCAGGCTTCAAGTGGAGGATAACGGGTTCGAACCGATGACCTCATGGCTGCCAGCCATGCGCTCTCCCAACTGAGCTAATCCCCCAAG
>CACYBR010000330.1 GCA_902772705.1 uncultured Planctomycetota bacterium | reverse complement strand
TCTCTATGTAAACGCGAGTTTTTTTAGGCAAATTCCCGGCGCTCAACTCCCGAAAATCGTCATAAAGACAAGGAAGCTTCAAAACGACCGGTCGGCAGTAAAACCTCTTTCTTCTGACATTGTGTTTTCCGTATCGCTGCAACCTGCAGCCTGCGCCGGCGTTGTGACGAGACAAGACTCCTTTACAATTCGTTGGGACGCTGGGGCAAGCGCAATCTCGTTGGAGGAAAACACGCCTCGCTGGTCGATCCACCGGGGGAAACGTGCGATTCTGGAAACGCTATAATTGCTCTGGACGGGAACGCCAGATTCCTTTATGTTAACGTAGACGTTATTTCTCAGCGTAGAGGCAACGTAGTTATAAACCGGAAAAGATTCTCATGACAAGCGCCAAAAACAAATTTGCCGTCGCAGGGTCCAGGAAGCTGGATGATTGGACGTTGAACGCGCGTCGTTTCCTGGTCGCGACGCTTCTGGGCGCGCTTGTCGTTCAGACGTGCTCCGGTTGCAACGGCGTGCGTCGACGGCTGACGATTACTTCCGAACCGCCAGGCGCGACCGTCTATCTGAACAATAAGGAGATCGGCAAGACGCCAATATCCCAGAATTTTCTCTATTCCGGAATATACAACATCAAGTGCTATAAAGACGGCTACGAGATGAAGGAGACGTACTACAAGGCGGGTTGTCCGTGGTATCTCTATCCCGGCGTCGATTTTTTTTCGGAAAACTTCACTCCCGGCGAGCTACGCGACGAGCAGTCGTGTCATATTGAACTCGAACAGAAGCGTGAGATTCCGGAAAACGAACTGGCAGAGAGAGCGTCGAAGTTAAGAGAAGAGGCGCACCAACGAGCCGGTTCGCTTAACGTTTACTCCGGCGCGAACGCGGGAGTCGAGTAATTCGCACGGTCGAAGCAGACGACTCTTTTGCGTCGACGAGCGACGTCCGGGAAGCGACGCGCTTCTGAGTTGCGACGGAGGGGCGCCGCGCGTCTGAGACAAACCGACTTAAAAAGCAAAAATATTTGGCGCCGCCCCTTGTTAAATTTGAACGAGAATATAGAATTGTCCTCCAAACCTTGGACGGGGCGATTCGTCTCTGACTTTGCGGTCTCGCGATCTTGGCGTTTCGTTCTGATCGGCGCGCAGAAATGCGGTCGAAGTCGTTGTAATACGGCTTTTCAAGACGACAATTCGCCAGGTTGCTATCGCGAACCTGCCACGACCCGGACCTCTTAGCTCCGCGGTTGATTGGAGAAGCGCTTTTCTCCGTTGCGTTTTTGTCGTTCGTCCTCTCACGGTTAAGCAAACGACAGAAATGAGTTTCTTACCGTCGCCAGGACCCTGTTCCTTCCCTGTCGCAATGTTTCTGAGACTTTCCGTCGGCGAAATATTTGCGCGAGTTAATATAAGTTCATTGTTAAAGGTTTGTCGTGATGGAAAAGAAAATGACATTGACGCACAAGACTTACGTCGCTAAGCCGGGCGAAGTCGAGCAAAAATGGTACGTCGTCGACGGAACCGACAAAGTCGTCGGTCGTCTTGCCAGCGATATCGCCATGATTCTCATGGGCAAACATCGCCCGACCTACACGCCCAACGTTGACACGGGCGATTTTGTCGTCGTTACCAACGTTGACAAGGTCAAGTTCACCGGCAGTAAGTGGGAAAACAAACGTTACACCTGGACCACCGGTTATCCGGGACTGCGCAGCGAGACCGCTGGCGAGCGTCTTGCGCGTCGTCCTGAGCTCATTCTTCGTGAAGCGGTCCGCCGCATGCTCCCCAAGAACAAGCTTGCTGTTCAAATGCTGAGCAAACTCAAGACTTATACCTCAGATCAGCATCCGCATCAGGCGCAGCAGCCCGAAGCCATCGAGTTGCCTAAGAAGTGATTTAGCGAACATTCAAGCTTATTGAAGGGATAAATAGAACATGATTAAACGTGGTAATTTCGTTATCGAAGGCAACGGCAAGAACGACAAACTCGGAACTGGTCGTCGTAAGAGCGCCGTCGCGCGCGTCCGCGTTCGCGCTGGTCAGGGCCGCATCAGCGTCAACAACCGCGAATTTGAAGAATTCTTCCGTTCTGTCGCGCTCCGCAACGCGGTTCTCGCCCCGCTGCTCGCGACTGAAAAGCGTGAATCCGTCGACGTCGTCATTACGGTCTACGGCGGTGGAACGACCGGTCAGGCGGACGCGTGCAAACTCGGAATCGCTCGCGCTCTGAAGGAATACGATCCCGAATGTGAAGCCGTCCTCCGCGAAAAGAGCTTGCTTACCCGAGACGCTCGTGAGGTCGAACGTAAGAAGTACGGTCGTCGCAAGGCGCGTCGCAGCACTCAGTTCTCCAAGCGTTGATCCATTTGCGGATCTTTCGGGCTTCCGCGGTCATTTCGCTTGCCTGATTTTGGTTTTTATTCGCAACAGACCTTTCTCACGAGAGGTCTGTTTTTTATTTTTTCTATACTATACGCGATATGCTCCAGCCTGCCTTTGTCGTCGCATAGACGTTCCAGACGACGCATATTCCGCCCATCCAGGGGGGAAACGTCCGAAGCGAACGCCCTTTTCATATTTTGGCGCTGTAAAGAATAGTTGGCGAAACAGAGCGATTCTCAGAATCTGCGGATTGAACGCCTTGCCGCGTAGCTCTGTTGTGTTGTAAATGGTAAAATTAAATATCTTGCAAACATTT
>CACYBR010000329.1 GCA_902772705.1 uncultured Planctomycetota bacterium | reverse complement strand
TCTTACTTAGACGAAGGTTGACGAATTGAATAAGCTTCGTGTCCGTTGTGGCGTTATCATAACGCTGTTGCTTGTTTTATCATCTGTTCAGTCGCTCAGGGCTCAGGAACAGGGTGTGAAGCCGCTTGACATGGCGCGAATCTACGCCTCTGGCGAATTTAGCGAAGGCGGCGTTAGTATGACTTGGGCTCCTGTGGGCGGAGCCTTCGTCAAAAGAGAAGGACAAGACGTCGTTTTGGAAACGCCCGATGGAGAACGTTCCGTCATTGTGAGCGGCTCCGAGTTGATCCCACGGTCTGATCCTGCCGATCCTTCTTCGGTCATTGAGAACGCCAATCCGATAGGCGTTTCAAGTTATGAATTGTCAGAAGATTCTAATCTTCTGTTGATTTATACCAATACTCGTCGCGTATGGCGTAGGAATACTCGTGGCGATTATTGGATTCGCGATCGTAAGAACGACGTTTTTCGAAAGTTAGGAGGCGATTTTGCTCCAGAAGCTTCTCTTCAGTTTGCGAAGCTTTCGCCAGACGGAACTCGCGTTGCTTACGTTTGTAAGAACAACGTCTATGCCGAAGATATTGTTTCCGGAAAGATTGTTCAGTTGACTTTCGACGGTTCCGAGGACATTATTAACGGGACGTTTGACTGGGTTTACGAAGAAGAATTTGATTGTCGCGACGGATTTCGCTGGTCTCCTGACGGCAAACAGATCGCATTCTGGCGACTTGATACGTCGTACGAACCTGAGTTTGCAATGCTTGACGACGTTGGTTTGTCTACGACAACAGGCGCTTCTCGGGTATCCGTTACCCAAATGAACGGGGATTTTCAGGTATCCGGTCAGGAATCGACGGGGAATAGCAAAGAAGAGTCCGACCAGAAATCGGTCGAGGACGCTAAAAAGAAGCTTTTGGATTCCTATCCGATGCTCGTTACGTTTAAGTATCCGCGAGTTGGTTGTCCTAACGCCGTCGTTTCGATTGGCGTTGTGACGCTTCCGAATCCAGAGGATCAAAACTGGGACGCAGCCGCGTCGACTCGTTTTGTTGAGTTTGACGATGTTGAAGAATACTATCTGCCAGGAATGGAATGGTATGGCGACGGCGTTGGACTTATCGTGCAGAAGACGCCCCGCTCACAGCGAAGATGCGACGTTTATTCTATCGATCCTGAAACGTTAAAACCAAAGTTTCTCTTTGGCGAGGCAGATCCTGACGGCGCATGGCAGACCGTCTATCCGATCTATACGTTTCATGACGGAGACCGTTTCCTACGCGTTTCTGAGAGAGACGGTTGGACTCGTTATTATTTGACCTCGTTTTCTGACCTTGAGACGCAAACTCCGATTACGCTTGAAAACGCCGATGCGATTGAATTTGTCTCTTTTGATTACGACTCCGAAGGGAAAGAACAAGGCGTTTATTACTATGCTTCTCCCGATAACGCGACGCAGCGTTTTCTATACTGGGCGTCCCTCTCCGGCGAGAATAAGCGTGTCGAGATCGTTGGCGATTCAAACGAGGTCGTGCACGAACGTTCATGGGGGTTTGAAACATGGTCTGTTTCTGCCGACGCCAACTGGGCGATTTGTCGTCGATCCGCATTTGGAACTCCGACTCGGATCGATCTGGTGAGTTTGGACGGCGCTCAGGCAAAAGAAGTGAAGCTTTTAAGAGATAACAAATCTCTGCGTGAGAAACTAGCTCGCCAGAATTTTGGGCCCGTTGATTTCTTTAAAGTCGAGATCAACGAGCGATGTGATTTTGAAGACGCGTCTGACGTCCCTGACGGCAAAGTTTCTATTGACGGCTGGGCGATGTTTCCCGACGATTGGGATCCTGACAGTTCTAAGAAATACCCTGTTCTAGTGTACGTTTACGGCGAGCCTGCTGGACAGACAGTTGTTGATTCGTGGGGCGGTTCCACATATCTCTATCACCGTGCGATTGCACAGCGTGGTTGCGTTGTGTTGAGCTTTGACGGTCGCGGAACGCCCGCGCCCAAGGGACGCAAGTGGCGTAAACGTATTTATCAGAAGTTTGGCGCGGTTGGCAGAAGCGATCAGGCGGCGGCGTTCAGAAGCCTGCTGGAGACGGCTCCGTATGCCCACAAGTTCGATCTTGACCGCGTTGGCGTATGGGGGTGGAGCGGAGGCGGAACCTCGACCCTCAATATGATGTTTAATTATCCAGACTTGTATAAATGTGGTATTGCGATTGCGCCGGTTCCGGATTATCGCAATTACGACACGATCTATCAAGAACGTTACTCTGGTCTTATTACCGAAACGCCTGAGAGTTATGAACTGGGGTCTGCCGTCTCTTATGCTGATAAACTGGAAGGTTCTCTTTTGATCATTCACGGGTCTGGCGACGATAACTGTCACTATCAGACGACAGAACGTCTCGTCAACAAGTTAATCGCCTGTGGAAAAGAATTTGAAACCTTTACGTATCCTTTCAGATCTCACAGCATTTTTGAAGGTTCTGGAACGACGCTTCATCTTCGTAACAAGACGATGAAGTTTTGGGAAAAGAACCTGTTTGCGCCAGCGAACGAAAGCAAGGAATAATAATTTGTGGTTCAGGAATTCGTTCTCGATTGAATGCCTGAACATTCTTTAATAAGGAGTAAAAAATGTCCGACAAAGTTACGTTTTATCGACAATGGGCTAAAGGCGCCTTTTGCGGAGCCGCGCTCCTGTGCGCCGTTTCGTTCGCGTCTTTGGCTCAGGCCGCCGATAACATTCGCCCTATTCCTAGTGAAACTCCCTGTAACGCCTATCCTACGAGCGTCAACGGTTTTCACGTTGTTGATTTTAAGACGGAAAACCTCGTTGCGCCTCAGGGAATCGACGTTCTCAAGCCTCGTTTCAGCTGGAAGCTCTTCTCACAGACGATTGGCGAAAAGCAGAGCGCTTATCAGTTGACCGTTACGAAGGCCTATGGCGGCGACGTTGTTTGGGATTCCGGCAAAGTCGAATCTGACGCTCAGCTCTATGTTCGTTATGACGGGAAGGCTCTTGAGCCTGCGACGGAGTACTTCGTCGAGTTGAATGTTTGGAATAAAGACGGTTCTCAGAAATCTCAAATTTACGCTCCGTTTTCTACCGGTCTTTTCCCGACCGAAGCGGAACCTAATCCCTGGAAAGGAAAGTGGATTGGCCTGAATTCTAAGGTTGTCCCGCCTGAGCCTGCCGATCTTTCCAAAGCCAATTGGATCTCTTTTACTGAAGAACGCGCGATGCCGATTGGCGCGTCCGTCTATCGTAAGACTTTCGAGATCAAGAATGTTGACGAAGTTAAGGCCGCTATCGGGAATTTCTCGCTTGATAATCGCGGCGAAGTTTATATCAATGGCGTTAATGTCGGCGGTTCAGACGAATATCGTCACGCCGCTACTCGTGAGCTGACCACGCATCTTCGCAATGGTAAGAACGTTGTCGCCGTCCACGTTCTGAACGTTGGCGGTTCGCCCAATCCAGGCGGCGCGGTTGGAAACTTTTACGTTGCTCTCAAGGATGGTTCCAAGGAGGAATATCCGACGGATTCCACCTGGAAAGCGATTGAAGGCGAAAACGACGATTATCTTACCGTCGACTATGACGATTCTTCCTGGACCGACGCAATTTGCGTTGCCAAATGCGGCGACGCTCCTTGGAACGAGATCGACGCGGCGCCTCTTGAAAAACCGTCTCCGGCTCGTTATCTTTCCAACGTCTACATGATGAAGAAAGATTCCGAGGTTAAGCGAGCCGTCGTTTATATTTCCGGACTTGGCTATAACGAATGTTATCTCAATGGCGTCAAGCTCGGCGATCAGGTCTGCGGACCAATGTATACCGACTACGACAAGAGCGTGCCCTACAATACCTATGACGCGACTGACATTTTTGTCGAGACCAGAAAAGCCGGCGCTAACGACGTTGAGATTGGCGTTGTTCTTGGCAACGGGCGCTATTATGCTCTTCGTATGGACAAGTGTGTCCACTATGGCGATCCGTGCCTCCTCTTCCAAATGGAGGTTGAGTATGCGGACGGCTCCAAGGATCTTGTCGTAAGCGACGAATCATGGAAAGGAACCGACGCTGGTCCTATCTCTGAAAACAACGATTATGACGGTGAAGTCGCCGACGGTCGTAACGCCAGGATTATTACTGCGGACGCCCCGGACGCCAGCCTTAAGGAAGGGGATGCGCCTCGTTATCTCGAAACCCGCTTCGGCAAGGCCTTTGTCGTTGAAACTCCTTACGACGTTGACGTCGTCGAGGGACCCAAGGGCAAGCTTGTTGCCCAGATGATTCCGCCGATGCGCGAAAATATGGAGATCAAGCCGATTTCCATCAAAGAAATCGAAGCTGGACGCTATATTATTGATTTCGGTCAAAATTATGTTGGCGTTCCTCGTATCAAGGTTAAAGGCAAGGCCGGCGATACGCTCCAGATCCGTTTTGCTGAAACTCTTAAAGATAACGGCGAACTTTATCTTGACAATCTCCGTACTGCAAAAGCGCGTGACGTCTATACGCTTTACGGCGATCCGGACGGTGAAATCTACGAGCCTCGTTTCACTCAGCACGGGGGCCGTTACGCTGAACTCGTAGGATACCCTGGAACCCCTGATCTTGATTCTGTAACTGGATACACCGTTACGACTGACGTTCCGCTCATTGGTTCTTTCGAGACCTCGAACGATACGATTAACCAGATTTACAAGAATATTGAGTGGGGTACGCGCGGCAACTATCTGAGTATGCCGACCGACTGTCCCCAACGCGACGAACGTATGGGATGGCAGGGCGACCGAGCCGAAGAATCTAAGGGAGAAATGTATATCTTCGACAATACCGCCCTCTACAACAAGTGGATGAAGGACGTCGAAGAATCCCAGCGTGAAGACGGCAATGTTTCTGACGTCGCGCCTGCTTACTGGCGTCTATACTCCGCGAACGTCACGTGGCCTACTGCGCAGATTCTTGTTCCGCAAAGTCTGCTGGAGATGCGTGGCGACGATTCTGCCCTTGTCGAACGCTATGATTCCCGCAAGAAGTGGATCAACTACATGCTGTCTCTTTGCAATGAGGACGGCACAATCTCCAAGGACAACTATGGCGATTGGTGTTGCCCGCCTGAACGTCCGGAACTGATTCACTCTCAGGATCCGATGCGTCAGACGAATCGCACGCTCCTCGCGACCGTCTACATGATCAAGGACCTTCGTGTCTCCGCCGAATTTGCCGATTACCTTGGAAAGACCGAAGACGCGAAGGAGTTTCGAAGTCGTGCCGACAAGATGCAAGAAGTCTTCAACAAGACCTTCTACAAGCCAGAATTGGGCGTCTATGACAACGGTTCCCAGACTTCCAGCGTTTTGCCTCTTGCTTTCAACGTTGTTCCAGAAGAAGATCGTGAAAAAGCTTTCAAAGCCCTCGTGGACAATATTGAAAATCGTACCAACAAGCATCTTGGAACCGGTTTGATCGGCGGTCAGTGGATCAATCGTCTTCTGAGCGACATGGGCCGTATTGATCTCGCTTACGGTTTTACGACTGCTCGTGATTTCCCCAGTTGGGGATACATGGTTGAGAAGGGCGCTACAACTGTTTGGGAACTCTGGAATGGCGATACCGCCGACCCGGCAATGAACAGCGGCAACCACGTTATGCTCGTCGGTGACTTGACGATCTGGTACTATGAGTATCTGGCCGGCGTCAAAGCCGACCCCGCCAATCCTGGTTTTGGACACTTTATCATGCGTCCGAACGTCGTGGGCGATCTGACCTTCGTCAACGCTTCCTATGACTCCGCTCGTGGCTTTATCAGAAGCGAGTGGAAGGTCGAAGACGGCAAATTCATCTGGAACGTCACGATCCCGGCAAACACTACCGCCACCGTTTCGGTTCCGACGTCAAATGCGGATTCTCTCTCGATGCGTACCACGCGTCTTGACCTTGTTCCTCCGGAGGAAGGCGAAATTCGCTTTGCCAAGTACTCTCGAAGTTACGCCGATTTTGACGTTAATACCCTTGATAAGAAAGTTTCTGACGGTCGTGTGGAATTCGAACTCGGCTGCGGTTCCTATGAGATTACTGCTGAATTGAAGTGATTCCAGATTCTTTCATGAATTGTTAGAGCGCTCCGTCCTCGAGTCCTTCGGGGACGGAGCGTTTTATATATCCAAGCCTGTAGAAAAGCTCTGACTTGCGGCGTAACGACAGGGCAAGACTCGAATTTTCTGGGATATTGTCGTTCAGTTAAAGAATCAGTTTCTGTTCAAACGTGTTTGTAGAATTCCCTTGATTTTTTTAAAGACTGCTTCGGGGGCCGGAGTCCCGTCGATGAGAAACACTTCGCCCGGAGCGTTCTTTTTCCAAACGATCGCCGCTTGACGATACCCTTCCGCTACCCGTGCGTGATATTCTAAACCCTTTGATTCAATCCGATCCTTTGCCCGATTAAGTCGTTTGTTACACTCTTCAACAGGACAATCAAGAATGAAGGTAAGATCAGGGAGGATTCCCTGGGTAAAAACGGTTCCGATTTTCCATAATTCGGCGATTTCTTCATCAGAAGCGCCGCTGGCAAAGCCCTGATAGACTACTGTGGATAAAAGAAATCGGTCTACGAGGACGACCTTGCCCGATGCGAGCGCAGGTCTGATTTTTTCGTGAACTAGTTGTGCTCGAGAAGCCATAAACAACGCCGCTTCAGCTTTAGGGCAAATCTCAACGTTCGGATCTTTGAGAAGAATGTTGCGAATTCTATCTCCCAACGGAGTGTCGCCTGGATCGCGAACAAACACTGATTCAAGTCCTTGTTCGTCGAGCCATTCTTTTAGGAATTCAATTTGAACGCCTTTGCCAGAACCGTCGCCTCCATCAATCGAGATAAACATTTTTCGGCACCTGTTTTCAGTAACTTGTCTCAACCAGCGCGTCTCTTATCCGCTAGCCGGGTTGATTATAAATCAGAACCGGGAAATCTCAAGCGTACTGGCTTCCCGACCAGATCAACGTTAAATACAATGGACTTCACGTGGATTGTCGCTATAATGACCAGTGGATGGCTTTGCCTTCCTTAATCGTCAACTTGCACTTCTCAGGCGACGTCATGAATCAGAAACTGATCAATCAACTTCTATTATACGCTATTACGTGCGAAAATATCGAGCTTAATACGCTTTTGCGTCAGGTAGAAGAGGCTCTTGAGGGCGGAGCGACGCTCCTTCAACTGAGGGAAAAATCGATGGACGAAGAGACTTATCTTCGCCGTGCGGTAGAAGTGAAGAAGGTTTGCGACCGTTATAATGTTCCGCTTATTATTGACGATTCGGTGAACGTTGCTCTTAAATGCGCCGCCGCCGGCGTGCATATTGGGCAAAAGGATATCGATTTGGTTAGCGCTAGAAAAATACTGGGGTCTGACAGGATTGTAGGTGTTTCCGCGAAAAATGTCGAACAGGCTAAGCGTGCTGAAGACTGTGGCGCCGATTATCTCGGCGTTGGCGCTATTTACCCGACGGATACAAAAAAGGATTATACCAGTACGAGTATTGAGACGCTTAAAGACATATGCAAGTCCGTTTCCATTCCTGTTGTGGCTATTGGAGGAATCAAGCTTCATAACATTGATCCTCTTAAAGATTCGGGAATCGTTGGCGTGGCGATAGTAACCGGGATATTTGCCGCTCCCGACGTCAAAAAAGCCTCGCGTGAACTTAGAGCGAAGGCGGAAGAACTTTTTACCTGAGCGTTAGATTGCAGTGGGAGAAGTAGCAATGAATCCTGTCGCCAAAGGGCCCCGGCATATTACGGGCGCCATCTTTGATCTGGACGGCACACTGCTGGATACAATGGAGCAGTGGAATACGTTGGGAGCCGATTATCTGAAGGAATGTGGGATTGAACCAAAGCCTGACCTTGTCGACAGACTTGAAACAATGTCGCTACGTGAGAGCGCGGCATTATTTCATGACGAGTATGGGGTTAACCAGACGATTCCCGAGATAATCGACGCTCTGATCGAACGTATTCGATCTCTTTATACAACGCACGCGCGAATCAAGCCCGGCGCTTTGAACACGTTGCGTACTCTCAAGATTGGCGGAGCGGATATAGCGCTGGCGACGGTAACTTCCATTGAGCTTGCTCAGGCAGGATTGACTTTGACTGGCGCCATTAAGTTCTTTGACGGTCTTTTTTCATGCCGCGATCCCAAGATCAAAGAGGGGAAAACGTCGCCGAAGATTTATGATACGGCCCGTGCGTTTCTTGGCTCCTCTCTTGAGGAGACGATTGTCGTTGAGGACGCGCTGTACGCCATTCAAACGGCGAAGAACGCAGGCTACTTTGTTATTGCCATTGAAGACGATTCGGAACGCAGGCACAAAGACGATATTATTGAAACGGCCGACGTCTATGTAAAAGATCATGCCGAACTATGCGCTTGGCTTTCGGGGCGTTTTGGCGAATGATTGTAAGTGTTAGTAGAAGGACGGACGTCCCGGCGTTTTATGCAGAATGGTTTTTTGCCAGATTAAAGGCTGGGCGTGTCCTTGTTCGAAACCCTATGAACGTTCGTTTTTATAGCGACGTTCCGCTAACGCCGGACAGTGTCGATGCTTTCGTCTTCTGGTCGAAGAATCCCGCGCCTCTTTTTGAACAGATTGATCAACTTTGCGACTACTCTTTTTACTTCCAATTTACGCTCAATCCCTATGATTCTTCGATAGAAACCAATTTGCCGGATAAGTCTCGATTTCTGGCGCCCCTTTTCTTAAAAATGGCCGATAAACTAGGACCGGAGCGTGTATTATGGAGATACGATCCAATCATTTTTACGACAGAGTTTACTTTGGATTGGCATTTATTTCATTTCGAATCCTTGGCGAGACGTTTAAAGGGGGCGACCCGACGATGTACGATAAGTTTCCTCGATTCATACCGCAAAATACAGAAGGTTCTGACTCTTCTCGGCGTAATTTCTCCTGATAGATATGATCTGGCAACCTTTCTCAAGAGGCTTCAGGAAATTGCGCTGGATAACGGGATGAGGCTCGTAACCTGTGCTGAAGGGGCGTGGCTAAGACAGTATTATGAATTACCGGCAGGAGCCTGTGTCGATTCTGAAATTCTAAGCTCAATTGCCGGTAAGACCTTAACTGTAACTAAAGATCACAATCAGCGTTGCGATTGTGGTTGTTCCGAAAGCATCGATATTGGCGCCTACGACTCCTGCCTTCACGGCTGCCTTTACTGCTATGCCAACAGTTCCAGAAAGCGAATCGAACGGAACCTCGCCCAGTTCCGATCGGACGGAGTCGCGCTTTGTTCAGAACCACGACCGGGGGATTGTATCCGAGAATACCGGCGTAAAACTCAAGGGAACGGCGCCGTATGAATCTGCCCTCTTAATCGCTCGCGAAACGCAAGATTATTTGGCGTAGAATGTTATTGAGTTGCCGTCTATTTCCGGACGAGCGCCTATCTGTTTTGACACAATCTGCGCAATTTGGTCGATATTGGAGTTTGTGAACTTACAACTAACGCGCGTTTCCAGAGTCACGTCATTTGATTCCAGCGACGGATCAAGCGAACAGACCACTCTGGCGTTTTTTTCAAGATACGCAAAAAGACTTCGAAGCGTCGCGTTACTGACTTCGCCCGAGATTTGAACTTTTTTATTGCTCGCTTTGGAACTGGAAATCTTTTCGTAATTTTCGTCTCTGGAGGATTCCGCTGAATAATTGCGCGAGTTCTGCGACGCCACCAATTCAACTTTGGCTAGCTCGCTAAACGGTCCCGTGATGTAAACGAGTTTTTCTCCATTAACTGTTTTATTTTCGAATTTGCTGTCAACGCAGACGTCTTTTAGGAATTGATCGACGCTTGATTGGGGGTAATACCTCGAAACTATTGCTGTTCGGTTTATTGCAACGGGCTTGATCGCAGAAGTCGCTGGATCAAAGCGGTAATCAACATTAAAACCGACGCCAAGGACGGTGAGGAGACTACCCGCAGTAATTTTCCTGAAATCGGCTCCTCTCCAGAGGTCGAAGGGTGTTTTGTCGAAACCTGAGAGTTTGAGTCCCGAGCGTTGAGCAAAGGATTTAAAAATATCCTTGGGTTCACTGTAAGGTCTGATCTGAAAGTCGATCGTTGTTGACAGTTTAGACAATACGTTCCGAGGCGCTTCCTCGAGGCCTGAGCCTTCCGATTTCAGCGCGAAAAGGAGGAGAATTTCGCCAGCCGCTTCTTGTGGACCAATATAGAGCAACGAGTCGTCGACGACGCAGTAGCTGAGGTTAACGTCGCCCAGGATCGCTTCCAGAGCCTGAATAAAAGGCTCGTCTGTGAAAGAACCCGTTAAAAGGGTCGACGGATCGACTCGGCGGTCCACGAAGAAGGAAAAGCCGAACATTTCTGAATAGCTTTCCAAAAAAGAAAGCAACTCCACGCCCTCAACTTCAAACGACACACGAGAAAAAAGATTAGAGCGAGGCTTAAGGGAAACTTTGTCTGCTCCGTAAGCAGCGTTGGAATCAATGTGAAATTGGGAGATTTCAGGCGGGAGAAGGCAGAAAAACGCCAACGCGAACGTGCAAAACGACAATCGGATCAATAGACGACGCGTGTCGTCGTCGCGCTGAGTGCAAACGGTTTGGTTCATCTTTCCGCTTTCTCTTTTGTCAAACTCGATTTAACGAGCGTCCACAGTAACTCCCGTCCAGTCGTCAGTACGGAACGGACTGGCAGGTAGACCAGATTCGTTTGTCAGGTTGCAGGCGGGGTTGTCAGCCCAAGCGTAACGAACAGAGACGGGACGCGGCACGTCTGGAGAAGAAACGACAACCTGATCGCCGTTTTCAATTCTGGCGTCTGCCCAGTAGAACTTGCGGTCGCTTCCCGCAATAGCAAATCCTTGAAGAACAGAGCCGTCGCACTGGGCGTTTTCACACTGGACGAGACCTCCGGCAGCGTGCGTAAAGGTCAGAACCGCTTTGTTGTCGCTAATGATCATCGACTTAAATTCCGGTCCGGTCCACGGAACGTTTTTTTCATAAAATTTTCCTAAAGCTGCGTTTGCAAGACGCACGCCAACTGTTTTTTTGTCTTTGGGGTGAAGATCTTGGGCTTCGCCGACGTCAATTGTAACGACTTCAGCAACATTGCGGAGAGAAAGCGCCTTGTGTTGAGCTTCTCTCAATTCCGCCCATGCGCTGGAGGCCGGGGCGTCGCGTTGTTCCATAAAGTTGGGCAACTGGACGTAAATGAATGGGAAATCCCCACGCCCCCATTCTTCCCGCCAATTCGCAATCAGAATGGGGAACAGCGTTCGATATTGCCATGCGCGATTGGCGTTTGACTCTCCCTGATACCAAACGACTCCCCTTATTGCGTACGGACAAATTGGCTTGATCATTCCATTGAAAAGCGAACCCGCCTTTTGACTTGGCGCCGCCCTATTCAGTCGATTGGGTTCGACTAAAGGTTCGAGCTCAGGAAATTTAGCGAGCTCGTCGCGAGCTACCCAAGCTTCACCAGTTGATCCGCTTCTGGCGGCGATGATGACGCCAACTGCTACTTGAAGCTTCTCGTGAAGATATTGTCCGAAGTAAAACGCCACTGCCGAGACGTCAGGAGCCGTTTTTGGGGAACACTTTTCCCATTTGGAAGAAAAATCGTTCTGCGGCTCGTCGGCGCTTAAGGCGGGAACGGTGAGAAAACGCAACTGAGGATACGTGGCGGTCTGAGCTGTTTCAGGCGCGCTTTTGGAGCGCTTGAGAGGGAAGACTATATTGGATTGCCCAGCGCAAATCCAGACTTCGCCATAATAAACGTTTGAATATGTGATTGTGTTGGTCCCACGAACGGTCAGTTCATAGGGGCCGCCAGCGGGTTGAGGCGCCAGTTCAATACGCCAGGTTCCCTGTTCGCTCGCGACGGTTGATTTGCGTTGACCACAAATATCGACGACAACCTTTTCTCCCGGCGAAGCCCAGCCCCAAACGGGAGTTTTGGAATCGCGCTGTAAAACCATGTCGTTGCCGAAAACGCGAGGCAAACGTACTGACGCCCGCGTTTCCGGCGATAAAAACGAGGAAAGCGACGTAAAGACGACGATCGAAAAAAGAACGCCGAGGAAAAAGCGTTGTGAAAGGCGTGATTTCGTCATACCAAAGCGTCTCGCTAAATAGTACCGAACGATTGATGTAAAGTCGCTCGTCCACGAGTTACGCCAGAAGGCGTCGGGACGTAGTGGCGAAGCGAGGGAAAGAACCAGACTCACTACGGGTTAGAGTCGTAGTAAGTCTGGAAAGTTCCTCGCAGACGCTTGTCTGAAGACGATCAGTAAAAAACGTCTCGGAATTAATCGCAAAGATTGAGAATCTCAACGATTTCTTTGCCGCCAATATTCCTGCGATCGCCAAACTTGACGCCGCGAGAGTCGATGAGATCGGCAATTGCTTTGACGATCTCGTCTGTAACGCCGTATTCCTTTTTGGTCGCATTGATTCCAAGAGATTGGAAAAACTTGATAGTTGCGGCGATTGTCGCGTCGAGCGCCTTATCAAAGTTCGGCTCGTCAATCTTAAACACGCGACGACCAAGTTGAACGATCTTTTCCCCTTTTTCTTTACGTTGATGGCGCCAGACGCCGGGAAGGACGAGCGCCAGTGAACGACCATGGTCGACGCCCAGCTGAGCGGTTAGTTCATGACCTATGCAGTGAGTCGCCCAGCACTGGATAGTTCCGACGTTTAGCCAGCCGTTAAGAGCCTGCGTCGCCATCCAAAAAATGTTGGCGCGTGTGTCGTAGTCTTCCGGATTGGCGAACACCTTCGGAGCCTCGTCGATGAGCGCGAGAAGAAGCGCCTCTGCCTGACGATCCTGAAGGGGCGTGTTCTGAGGATGTGTGACATACTGTTCAATCACATGGACGAAGGTATCGGCGATACCGTTTGCGACCTGACGCAAGGGAAGCGTGAAGGTGACCGTCGGATCAATGATGGAAAACTTTGGAAAAACTAGAGGCGATCCAAACGCCAGCTTTTCGGTCGTTTCCTTTCTGGAGACGACGGCGAGACAGTTCATTTCGGAACCGGTCGCGGGAAGGGTGATAACGTCGGCGAGAGGAAGCGCGTCTTTGACAGGAGCGCCCTTTTCCAAAATATCCCAGGGTTCGTCGCCTTCGTATTTGGACGCCGCAGCAATGAACTTTGTGCCGTCGAGAGTAGAACCGCCTCCAACGGAAAGCAGGAACGTAACGTTTTCTTTCTTAACAATCTCAACCGCCTTCATAAGCGTCGAATACTGAGGATTCGGTTCAATGCCGCCGAACTCGACGACGTCAAAGCCCTTGAGAGCTTCCTTTGCCTGATCATAGACGCCGTTCTTTTTAATCGAGCCGCCGCCGTATGTCATCATCACTTTGGAACCGGCTGGAATAAGTTCGGCGATTCGAGCGATCTTACCTTTTCCAAAGACAATATTGACCGGATTGCAGTATTCAAAATTATTCATGTTTAACTCCTGAATAACGGGTCAACGCGCAAAATTACTCGTTAATGTGTTGTCAAAAAAGTCTTTGCCGCGCTTCATTTCATAAAAACTTATCGAAACGCCAGTTCTTAAGGCTGACGCTCCGGATACAGTCCTAACAAAAGAACGGCGTTCCGCTCAGTATTATTAACGAAACGCCGTTTGGTTTTTGAGACTCAACTGACGTCAAAACGTCGGAAGCCCGTTTGAGAAAGAAGCGAATCACCAGCCCATCTTCTTAAGGTTTTCGATGCATTCGCGAGCGGAATCACAGGAGGTCTTCTTCCATTGCTCCTGCTCGACGCAGAAGAATTCTGTTCCGGCGACCTCATGGGCGGCCTCGAATACAGATTTCCAATCGACGTGGTCGTCTGAATCGCCTACGACGCATCCATGGACTTCCGTGTTGTTGGATTTGATGTGGAGAATACGTCCTCGACCCGGAAGAGCGCGGAGCGTTTCGGAAGGAGTGAGCTTCTGGCCATGAGTGTTGGCGTGGTCGCACCACCCGACGTCGACCTGAGCGATAACACGTTCGTCGCAGTTATTGAAGAACGTGACCCAAGCAGATTTGTCGGTGCCGTTGATGTTTTGATAGTCGCCGGAATGACCATGGAAACCAACGAACATATTGTATTTGCCGGCTTCCTCAGCGCAGGCGCTCATCTCTTCAGCGCACTTCTTATTAGAATCTTCGCTTTCGCGAATGCGGTGTTCGAGACCGCCCGGGACGATCAGGAAGCTGAACCCAACCTCAGCGGCGAAATCCGCGCTGGCCTTGAGGTTGTCGCCTTTGATCTGGTCGAAGCCGATATGCGTGCTGGACGCTTTGAGCCCAACGTCGTCGAGCATCTTGCGAAGTTCAGAGGCGCCATATCCATGATAACCGGCGAATTCGACGAATTCAAAACCAGTCTCGGCAACCCACTTCAGGTACTTCGGGAATGTATCGTGATTGATGACGTCGCGGAGAGAATAGAGCTCAAGCCCAATCGGAATATGCTTTTCATATTTCTTGTACTCGGCCAACGCGGAAGCAGTGAAAGGACAAAGGGTTGCCGCTGCAGTAGCGCAAAGCCCTGTTTGCAGGAATGAACGTCGATCCATTATTGGGTAACCTTTCGTAATGAAATCCTGTGGAATTTTTAAATCGAGTCAAACGTTCCGAACGTTTCGAAAACATAAGGACGATGACTTTTGTTCGACCTCCACAATTATATCGATTTGAGGACGACTGTAAAATAGGAACATGAAGATTGGGCGTTTTTTTCCAAATTATTTCATGGTTCTGAGAAATGCGTTTCGGGTTGACCCTGACACGATATGGTGTACAATCTGCGGGCTGGGTCGTGCGAGCCCGTCTGCGTTTTTTCTAACTAATCAACGGAATAGAGGAACTGTTTACATGGGAATCAGCGTAGCCATCCGAGCATTTTTTGCCGCCCTCTTTCATCGAGACGCCGCCCATAAGATTCAACTTGCTCTCAGTAACGACGTTGCCGTAACTCCCCAGCAACTTCCAGCGCCGTCGTATCCCGACGCTTTCCCCACGCGAGGAAGTTCCACGCAGTCGGACGTTCGTTCTGAGGCGATTGAACTACTTGCGGCGCTCCAACGAGACGCGCGTTTCGTTGATTTTATCAAAGAGGACCTTAGTTCATGCGACGACGCGACGTTGGGCGCCGCCGCGAGAATGGTGCACGATCGTTGTTCTGAAACGCTTGAACGTTTTTTTGAGATTCGTCCGCTTTCTGACGACGAGGAGGGCGCGTTTACAACCCTTGATTCCACTTCTCAAAATCCCGCAAGAGTACGTGTTTCCGGCGACATTGATCGATTGAAAGACGGAGCAGTCTCCTGTCGTGTCGTTCACGTCGGATGGGTTGCAAAAAAATGCGAGCCTCCACAGTGGTCAGGCAAGGCGGAAGACGCGCTCGTTCTTGCTCCAATTGAATTGGAAATTGCGTAGACTCATTCGATCGCGGAATTGTTTCGTCGTGAAACGTGGCCTTGCGTCGCATGTTAGCCCCTCGCGTTTTTTTCGTGGGGGTTTTCTATTTATCGAGCATGGGTATAATCGTTACATTACGGTCCGAACGTTTGGGAGTCGATTGTCGATTCAACGCGATTCGGGTAAAAGACGGTCGTCTGAAGTCTCCACGGTCGACTACGTTATACAGTGTTGGAGCGAGTATTTCCTGTCATGACAAAACAAGAGCAACTGATCAACGATCTTCCCAAGCAGTACGATCATCTCGCAGCCCAAGAGCGTCAAACGAAGTTCTGGGAAGAAAAGGGGTTTTTCCACAGCGATCCCAATCCGAATAAGAAACCGTACGCGGTTGTTATACCACCGCCGAACGTGACGGGCGCGCTTCATCTTGGTCATGCTCTTAATGATTCGCTCCAGGACGCCCTGGTTCGTATGAAGCGAATGCAGGGGTTTGAAGCGCTTTGGGTTCCCGGCGTCGACCATGCGGGAATTGCAACGCAGGCGATTGTCGAAAAGCGTCTTCTCGAACAGGAAGGCAAGACCCGTTGGGATCTTGGGCGCGATGCGCTTGTTCAGCGAATTTGGGACTGGAAAGATCAGTATCAGTCGCGTATTTTAAGCCAGCTCAAGGCTATGGGGTGCAGTTGCGACTGGAGACGTTTGCGTTTCACTCTTGACGACGTTTGCGCCAAGGCTGTTCGCTGGTTTTTCTTCAAGCTTTTCTCCGAAGGTTTGATTTATCGTGGAAAACGCCTCGTTAACTGGGACGTAAGGCTTCAGACCGCCGTAAGCGACGACGAAGTGTTCCATGAATCCGTTGCCGGACATTTTTGGTATATGAACTATCCGGTTGTGGATCCAAGAGAAGGAGAGCCTGAGTTTGTTCAGGTTGCGACGACTCGTCCTGAGACGATGCTTGGCGACGTCGCCGTTGCCGTCCATCCCGATCCTGAGGCCGAGTTTGCGCGCATTGAACAGGAACTGCGTGAAAAAATTTCCAAAGGACCTGAACGAGAGCGTGAAGAGGCTCAGGTCGAGCTTGACGCTCTTATCGTCCGACGCGCCGAGACGTTGCCGCTTCTCATTAAGCTTGCTCAGATGGCGAAGGACGGTCGTAAAGTTGTTTTGCCGATCCAGAATCGCGAAATTCCCCTTGTGGCTGACGTCTGGGCAAAACCTGACAAGGGAACCGGTTGCGTTAAGATTACCCCTGCGCACGATCCCAACGACTACGAAGTTGGATTGCGTCAGAAGCTCCCGATGATTAATTTGCTTAATCGGGACGGCACCTACAATGAAAACGCCGGTCGATTTCAGGGTATGCCGATCGAAAAGGTTCGTGAAGCCGTTCTTGTTGCGCTTGAAGAAACGGGAGCCCTCGTTAGAGTTGA
>CACYBR010000328.1 GCA_902772705.1 uncultured Planctomycetota bacterium | reverse complement strand
GCGCTCCGGCGCCCTTGCGCCGAAGGAGACCGCAGGACTCATGGCGTACGCGGCGCTGAAGAGGTCGGGTCGACGCAGCGCGTAGAGAGTCGTTCCGTAGCCGCCCATCGAAAGCCCGGCGATCGCCCGCGACTCGCGATCCGTCTTGCAACGGAACTCCTTCTCAACATGCGGCATGAATTCTTCAAAGAAGAACGTCTCATATTGATCCGGACCGTTCTGAGCGTTGCGATACCAGGTGTCGCGCGCGTCGGGCATGATAATAATGCGCTTTTGTTCGGGATGTTGCGCGAAATATTCGTCGCAAATCCGCTTCATCTGCCCCTTCTCCTTGCTCGACCACGTCTTTTCGTCGTCGGTCAAACCATGAAGAAGATAGAGAACCGGAAAGCTCATGGACGTCGTCAGATAGCCGTTCGGAGTATAGACGATATAACGCATATCCTGGCCAAGCTTGTCGTTGTGGATCGTGCACGCGACGAGCTTGCTGCCAGAGGCGCCCTCCTTCGGTTGCAGCGACTTTTCAAGCTCACGCAGCTTCGCGACCGCGTCCGGATTCTCAGGAAGAGGCGCGTCTTTCATATTCGGCGCGAGCGTGTGGAAGATAATGTTCATCTCTTCGCCCGCCTGATTCGAGTCCGACGTGATCGCGACAACCGAATTCTGGTCCGGCATGACGATGCACAACTGCGCGTACATCCCGTCGCCCCGGTACGAGTTGTTTTCACAGCGCCAGAACTGGTACCCGTAGCCTCGCGTGGAGTTGTTCGAGTCGTCGCCGTTGGAGATCTGCTTGCTCGTCGCTTCGTTCACCCACTCCTCCGAAAGAAGGCGCTCGCCGTTCCAGACGCCCTTCTGAAGATAGAGCTGTCCGAATTTCGCGATATCCTCCGTCGTTAAAAAGAGGCCCGTTCCCCCCTTCGTATATCCTTCAGGGGACTTTTCCCACACGGGTTTGGCGATGTGAAGCGGCTCAAAGAGTCTCGGCGTCAGATAGTCGCAAAGATTCTCGCCCGTGATTTTTTCCAGCGCGGCGGACGCCATGTAGGTTCCGACCGTGTTGTACTTGAAATGCGTACCCGGCTCGTACGGAGTCGGCTGCCGCATAAACGCCTGCGCCCACGTCGGCTGGTCGGGAGTCGTCTTGGGACCTTCGAGATTATAGAACGCGGAAACGTTGTGCGCGCGCGGCGGCTCGTCCTTGTGGCCGCACGCCATCATGAGCAAATCGCGAATCGTCGCCTTTCGCAGGTTCTCGTCCACATTCTCCGGAACGTCTTCCGGAAAGATATCGACGATCTTCTGGTCGAGCGTCATCTTGCCTTCCTGAACGGCAAAGCCGATCGCGGTCGACGCAAAGCTCTTGCTGAGCGAATAAAGCGCGTGGGGCTCCGTCGGGCTCGCAGGGGCGCGCCACGCCTCGCAGATCACCTTGCCGTCGCGCAGGATCATAACGCTGTCGACGCGATTGATCTTTTCATCGAGAGCTTTAAGCGTTTCCGCGACGACTTCAGAAGAAACGCCCGTCGATTCAGGAGTCGCGCGTGGAAGAGAACCATTTTCGTCAAGGTTTTGGGCTGGGGTCATGGTTGTTAAGGCGAACGCGAAAACGAACGCCATGAACGCAGAAAACTGATTGATTTTTGACATGGGAACAACCTTATTGAAGTCTGTCCGGACAAAGGCTCCTCTACGCTCTGGCAAACACGGTCGTTTTCCAAAAGCGAGGGAACAACCTCCCATAGTTTTAACCAAGGCGAACAGAGTTTTCAATCATTTAGGGCGAATTTTAAACGCCGGTTCCACGAAAATACGAAAACGCCGGGTCGCGAGGCGCCCTGATCGCGCGAAGCGATCATGAAGGGAAAACGCCGCGACGTTGTAAAGAAGAAGGAGACGAGAAAAGGGAACCTTGTAGAAACGATCGGATCAGAAAAAAATCAATCGCCCAAAAGCGCAGATTCATTCGTAATTCTGAACGTTAAACTGCTTGACAACGCCGACGGAATTGAGAATACAGAAGTCGCCGTTTGCAAGGGAGCCCGGGTTGAGGAGAATTGTCTTCTCAGACTGACGAAGCTCCGCGTAATGCGTATGGCCAAAGCATACGAGATCCCAGTCTCCGGAACTAAAGGCGTTTTCAGCGAGCAGCATTCCATCTTCATGGCCATGGACCAAAAAAATATTTTTTCCGTGCCAGTCGAGGCATACGGGCTGCTCCAGCGCGACGGCGCCAATTTCAGCCGCCGCTTCGGCGATCTCGTCCCGATTGTCGTTGTTGCCGATGACAAAAGTTGTTTTAAACCCCGAAAAATAGAGCGCCGTCTCGGGCGTCGTGACGTCGCCGCAGTGCACGATGTGATCGACTCCATACCGCCTGAACGCGCGTACGGCAATCTGAACGGAATCAACGTCGTCGTGCGAGTCGCTTACGATACCTAACGCATGAAAATCCATAACACACTCCAACGTGGCGCTATGGCGCCAAACTTCAAATTAGATACAATAGATTATAGTCCTTCGTCGAAAGACGTCGACCGAAAAAAAACGACGCTTAAAAAATGCGTCAAAAAACCGTCTTCTGTGACCGTTCGCCAACGGGAAATTCGATGCAAATAATGGAACGTTCATCGGGCGTTTTAGCGCCCCTTTTTTCATTGCCCGGTTCGTTGGACATTGGAACGCTGGGTCTTCCAGCCGTCACGTTCCTCAATTTCCTTCAATCGGCCAAACAATCGTGCTTTCAGACGCTCCCGATCAACCCGGTCGACGAGTCCGGCTCTCCCTACGCCGGTCGTTCCGCGTTCGCAGGCGAAGTTCTCTATCTCGACCTGGAAGAGCTCTACCGGGAAAATCTCATACCCAAAACGACGGCGTTGAACGAAACGTCGGAGTCGCGCAGGAACGGCGGCTTTCCGCTGTTCGTGAAAAACTCCGGCGTCGCCAACTATCAAAAGGCGTACGCGCGGCGCAAGCCGTTCTGGAACGAAGCGTTCGAACGTTATCGCGCCGGTCAGGGGGGCGAGCGGTATCGTCGCGCGGAAGAGACGTTCTACGCGGAAAACAAATTCTGGCTCGACGATTACGCGCTCTATCAAACGGCGGCGGACGTCTTCAACTCTTACGACTGGTCGACCTGGCCGACGGAGATTCGGCGACGCGACCACGACGCGCTCGACGCGTTTGCAAAAGAACACGCCGATAAGCTCGAACAGACGCGCTTCCTTCAGCTCGTCTTCGACGTTCAGTGGCGCGAATTCCGTCAGGAATGCGCAAAGCGACAAATCAAACTGTTTGGCGACGTCCCGATCTACGTCGGTCAGTTCAGCGCCGACGTGTGGGCGCATCCCGAGCTCTTCATGACGTCTCCTGACGGAAGAATGATTCGCGAAGGAGGGTCCGCCGCAGACGACTACAACCCCGACGGACAGCGATGGAATTCGCCCACCTATCGCTGGTCGCGCCACGTCGAGACCGATTTCTCATGGTGGAAGAGCCGCATGAAGAAAACGCTCGAACGCTTCGATATGACGCGACTCGATCACTTTATTGGCTTCTATAACTATTACAG
>CACYBR010000327.1 GCA_902772705.1 uncultured Planctomycetota bacterium | reverse complement strand
GCAGAGCGTATCGTGTATTATCTTCTCAGAATTTCTACAGAAGAAGCTCTTGAGCTTTCTGATTCGATTCGAGTCATGAAAGAGAACGTTCGTTACTGTAAATGCTGCTTCAATTTGGCGGAAGACGATCTTTGTGAGATTTGTCGCGACAAACAAAGAGATCAGACGACGCTTTGCGTTGTTGAGCAACCGCGTGATCTTATCGCTTTAGAGAAAACCGGACGTTACCGCGGGTTGTATCATGTGCTTCTTGGAAGAGTGTCTCCTCTTGACGGTGTGAGTTCCGAACAGTTGACAATAGACGCGTTGGTCAAACGCGTCAGAAACGGCGTCTTTCAAGAACTCGTTATGGCGACCAATCCTACTGTCGAGGGAGACGGCACCGCCCTTACGATTATGAACCGCTTAGACGGATTTCCCATAAAAATAACCAGGCTTGCGCGTGGCGTTACCACCGGCAGTACCTTGGAATTTGCGAATAACGAGATGCTTGCCGATGCGATTTCATGTCGACAAAGTTTCGACACGCCTGAGAAGTAGTTTGCACACTCAGAGGAGACTGTTGCGACGTTTTGGAAAATATTTGCCTTTTCTATAGTTTCCAAGAGAAAAAAATGGTATAAATGGGCGAACTTTCAACGGGCGCGCGAATCTGCCTCGACGGATTTCGGCGCCTTCTGGCACGAGATAGAGTTTTAAGGATAAGACTATGGCGAAAAAAGCAGACCCTTCTGGCGCGGCCAGTTCCAGTTCTTCCAAGAGTCAGAAGAGAATTTCAAAGATTCAGCAACTTTGTGACAAGAATCCTGACTTGAAAGTTGCGCTTGACCAAATTGAGAAAATGTACGGCCAGGGCGCTATCATGCCTTTGGGACTTGATCGTGCTCCGAGTCTTGACGGCATTTCGACAGGATGTCTTTCTTTGGACCTCGCGCTGGGCGGACGCGGTATTCCTCGTGGACGCATTGTCGAAATCTTTGGTCCGGAATCCAGTGGTAAAACGACTCTTACCCTTCATATTGTCGCAGAAGCGCAGAAGGCGGGCGGCGTTGCCGCTTTTATCGACGCGGAGCATGCGTTTGACCCTAGTTGGGCCAAACGACTTGGCGTTGATCTCGAATCCTTGCTTGTTAGCCAACCCAGTAGCGGCGAAGAAGCGATGCACATTGCCGAAATGCTCGTTAAGGCAAATGCGGTCGACGTTGTCATTGTCGACTCTGTCGCGGCTCTTGTGCCGGAGAAGGAACTTCAGGGGGAAATTGGCGATCAATTTGTGGGGCTTCAGGCGCGCCTTATGAGTCAGTCGCTTCGTAAACTGACCGGCGCAATTTCCCGTAGTAAGACCGCCGTTATTTTTATTAACCAGATCCGTGAAAAGATTGGCGTCATGTTTGGTTCTCCCGAAACGACTCCAGGCGGTAAGGCGTTGAAGTTTTATTCTTCCTGCCGTATTGACGTACGCCGTGTCGGTCAGCTTAAAGACGGCGACGAGGTCGTGGGGCAGCGCGTTAAGGCAAAGATTGTCAAAAATAAGGTCGCTCCTCCGTTCCGTGCCGCCGAATTCGACATGATGTATGCCGATGGAATCAGTTATGAAGGCGACCTCCTTGATCTGGCGATTGCCCATAAGCTGGTTGTTAAATCCGGTTCCTGGTTCCGTTATGGGACGGAACAACTCGGTCAGGGACGCGAGAAGACTCGCGCCTTTATGAAGGAACACCCTGAGCTTTGCGACGAATTAAAGAAATTGACTCTGGAGCTTATCGAGGCTGAGACAATGGAGGCTGAACTTGAATCTCAGGATGTAGACGAGGAGCCTGACGGGCCTGACGAAGAATCCTTTGAAGAGTCCGAAGGAAACGAAGAGTCCTGAGAAACGAAGAAGCGTTTAGTTCGTACGCATGTAGACGTTGAAGATAAAAGGGAAGAACATGTTTGTTCTTCCCTTTTTTAATCTGCGGAGGGTTTGAACTTCAGGAAGAATAACCTGTCGCGTTATTCAAGTTCAGGACCGTCAATTCTTTCTCCATTTTGCTGCCTGGCCTGATCTTCAACATTGAAGGCGCCATAGAAGAGCGCGTTCGTGTCGATCCAGACGTTGAGCCGTTCCCACTCTTCGTCTGTGAGATTAACGTCGTAATGGCCTTTTTCCAGAATATCGGTTAGTTTACTGGCGATTGCGCCGAAGCGTAATGGTTCGGTGCGAGGCTCGTAGTTGCCTTCTGGAGCGCCCCAGTATGTGAATGAAACGAAATTAATCAACGCGTTGTAGGACTTTGTATAATGTCCGTCAGGTTCGCCAGCAAGGTTTACGCCTCCTTCCGCTTTTTCGTTATTGTGGCAGGAAACGCATTTTTTATCAAGAACAGGTTGAACCAAAATAGGATAGCTTAGAGGTTTTGAACCATCGGGACCGGGAATGAGCTTTGATGGTTCACGCGTCGAAGCGATTGTCTTGACGCTGGGAACGGTGGACATACGATTCTCATGACAACCAACGCAACCAGCAGCTTCGCCTGGTTGGAGGTATACGAGAGAACGCATTCCCTGAACCATGCGTCCGTTTTCGTCGAGCGCCTGGAAAAGAAGCGGAATTTTGGCAGGGGCTTCGAAAAAGGCGGAACCGTCTTCTTCAACAGGAACCACGCCGAGAACTTGCTTGCCAGGGGACGCGTTTGCGGCTCCAACCATAGGTTGGTTGGCGTTGGGCGTCGTTTTGGGTAGAACCTGAACGATTCGAAGCGATTTAATTTTGCCTGGGATTTTGGCGGGCCAGCTTTCATAAACGTTTTGCACGAAGAAAACGCCGGTAGGCTTTTCAGCGTCGCGCCGAGCGTTGTCAAGTTGTGAAGCGACGACGGGAGGAGTCGGTCGTGAACGAAGTGGAATTGCCCAGAGACTGGAGATGTTAGGGTCGCGATAGATCAGTTCACGGTTGCCGAACGCGTCGCAGAAGTAAACGCCGAACTGGTTGGGAAGGTTCGGTCCTGCTTCGCCGAGGAGTTTGTCAAAACTGTATGAAGCGATAAAGAACTTTTCAGAAAGGGGGATAGGAGACTTGAAGCAATGGACAGGCCACCTGAGCTCTTCCCGAGTCGCTTCCATACGGTCGGCTGGTCTTCCGGCCTGCCAGAAGGCGGTTGGTTCAAAGTCGAAGTCGCAAAGGGCCGGCAACTGAGGAATGAGCGGCAATGGAGCTTCTCCCTCTGGGAAACGAACGTCTGGCGTAAGGCGTTCAACCGGTTCGGGACCGTCGACGTCCTTATTGGGATCGATCAGGACGACGCTTCCCGCGCTCATTCCATGATGAGGTCCGGCGATTGCCATGAATTTTTCAGAGCCCGGGATCGCCTGAGGCTCCCACATTCCGGGGGGATTGAACGTGTTGTTTCCATAGACGATCCGAACGTCGGTTCCGTCCTGACGAGTTGACCACAGTTGCTGGTAATATACCGCGTCTCGGTCGACGTAGTCCCAGCGAGTATAGACTATTCGACCGTTGTGGGCGAGCGTGGGAAACCATTCGTTGGTTTCATGGAAGGAAATAGGATGTGGATCGGAACCGTCTGACTTTGCTCTTGCGAGGGTATAAACGTAGCACGGACCGCCGCCGCAACGGTGGAAGCCGCCTCGTCTGGTGGAGCAGAAGACCAGATCGCCGTCAGGCATGACGAGCGGCGAGAAGTCGTCGTAATCTCCGTTCGTCAGCTGAAGAGCTTCCCCATGAGAATCTCCCGTCGTGTTTACATTCAAAGGCATTTTATACAGATGGAAACGTCGCGACATTGTCTCGGGATCGCGCCACAATGTTGGCGACGAAGGCGTTTCACAATACGCAAAGAAGAGCGTGTCGCCGTTGAAAGACAGCTCTGGCGTCATATATGAGCCGAGCGGAAGATTCGTAGGCGTTATGTCGCGCGTGCGCATTGATTTACCAGGGGCGTCAAGGAGATAGACTCCGCCTCCGGGACGCGCACAGTAGCCGTAGACCTGAGTGAGCTGGTGACTCATGACGCCAGGAGCAT
Organism: uncultured Planctomycetota bacterium; assembly: GCA_902772705.1. GTDB lineage: Bacteria > Planctomycetota > Planctomycetia > Pirellulales > Thermoguttaceae > RUG369. Next base: position 451 of record CACYBR010000327.1, on the reverse strand, counting down.
GCTTCATAAACAGAAGCGATCCGAATTGGAAGAAGGGCGAGTCGATCAGTATTTCTCGTTTAAGCTCGTGCATTGAGCGCCAAAGCGCTTCATATTGATCTTCAGAGGCTGTTTCATTTTGAGTTAAAAAACTATATTGATCTTCAAACTCTGTCCATTTTTTTTCAAATGAAACGAGTTTTTCTTCGAACGCGTCGAATTTGTCGGCGATTTCCCCGTCATAAGGCGTTAACGACTCGTAATTTTCCGTTTCGAACGTTTTTCGAAGTTCGTTAAGAAGGCTACGTCCTTCGGGAAGACGCTGACGAAGGACTTCTTTGTAATCTCGTGGTTCGCGTGGAACGCCGAGACCGTCCTGCATGCGCCAGTCCCAGACGATCAACGCTTTTTCAATCGCAGGACGGAAGTCTGGCGACGTCTCGATCGGCTTGAGCGACTGATTTTTTCTCAT
>CACYBR010000326.1 GCA_902772705.1 uncultured Planctomycetota bacterium | reverse complement strand
TCTTCGACGGCGGGCTCTTCGACGGCGGGCTCTTCGACGGCGGGCTCTTCGACGGCGGGCTCTTCGACGGCGGGCTCTTCGACGGCAGGCTCTTCAGCGGCAGGCTCTTCAGCGGCAGGCTCTTCAGCGGCAGGCTCTTCAGCGGCGGGCTCTTCAGCGGCAGGCTCTTCAGCGGCGGGCTCTTCAGCGGCGGGCTCTTCAGCGGCAGGAGCTTCCGTCACGGACGTTTCCTCCTGTTCGTTGGTTTTTTCCGCTTCGGCTTTAGCGCGCGCTTCTTCTTCCGCTTCACGGAGCTTCTGTTCGCGGATCGCTTTTTCCTCAAGGTCTTTTTCATGCTGGACGCGCGCGCGTTCAGCGACGAGGACAGAGTATTCGAGGTCGCGTCCCTGAGACTCGTAAAGTCTTCTTTCGGAACCGTCCTCCGCTTCTCTGCGGACCTTACATTCCTTGTTTTCGAGCTCTTCGACGATAGGGAAAGCGCGCGGGAGATCTTTGATCACAGGGAGATTCGAGAGCGTTTCGCCATACGTCGAGGGATCGACTTCAGGCTGTTCCTTGCATCCGCTCGCCGTTATGGCCGCGAGCGCGCAACTCACGATAAAAACCCGCCAACTCAAATTTGCGTTTGACATGAGATTCTCTGAAAACAAGGTGGAAAATTCGTGCGCCAGACGCCGGCGTTTGCCAACGTGGAAGACGATGGTCGCAAAGCAAATGGATTTGTTCCGAAAGTACGAATCCAACGACCGTGCCAAACCCTGATTATATAGGTTGGGAGTCGTTGTTTCAACAGGGGATTTTTTTTTCGGCTCCCGTCGTGTAATCGCTTAATTGGCGTATGAAAGCGCTTTCGCTGTTTTTTGTTGAAAAGGCGTCGACGCGCCTTTTTTTTGATGACTTTTGACATTCAAACGTGTATAATGTGAAGGAGCCGCCGTCGATGCGCTTGTTTCAGGTCCGCATGGCGCTGGCGTCATGCCCGTGATATGCGGGAGATAAAGCTTTGTTTTACCGTTTTGGGGGATAGTTTCGCTATGAGCGCCCTTTCGTACGACGACTTGACTCAGCTAATCCTGTCGCTCGATCTTCTCGATCTTGGCAAACTTCGCGACGTAGAAAACTCCTTCGGCGCGAGGGTTTTCACGTCGGAAGAGTTCCTGTTGGAGTTGCTCCGCCGCGGTTATCTCACAAAATATCAGGTCGAACGTCTCAGGGACGGCGAGACGACCGGATATTACTACGGACCTTATCGTATCCAGTATCTGATAGGGGCGGGCTCTTTCGCGCGCGTCTTCCGTTGCGTGCACAAGGACACGGGTCAGGTCGTAGCGGTTAAGGTTCTGCGAGCGCGTTTCCGAGAGGATCAGACGGCGATCAACGAGTTTGAACGAGAGGGAGAGCTGGGCGCCTCGATGCGTCATCCGAATATCGCGGCGGTCTATGAATCCCAAAAGACGAAGTACGATCACTACATCGTTATGGAGTTCATAGAAGGCCGAACGCTTCGAGAGGAGCTTTCTGTGCAGAAGAACGGGCGTCTTGAGCCCAAACGCGCGACGCGGATAGTCCACGACGTCTGCAGCGCGCTCGATTACGCGCTCAAACGCGGCTATCAGCATCGCGACATGAAGCTCTCGAACATTTTGCTTTCCACGTCAGGAAAGGCGGTGCTTCTCGACTTCGGACTGCTGGCGGACGACTCGTCAGGCTTTAAGACGCAACGCGCGATCGAATACGCGGCGCTTGAACGCGCGACTCACGTAGGGCGCGACGACAAGCGTAGCGACCTCTACTTCCTTGGCGCCGTATACTACCAGCTTCTTACGGGAATCGCGCCGCTTGGCGAAAGTAAGGAACGTTCGAAGCGTCTCAACGCGACGCGATTCAAGGAGATCAAGCCGATCCGCGAGATAGCGCCGTACGTTCCGCGTTGCGTCGCTTACGTGGTCGACAAATCGCTCAAATTCAACCCGGAGGAACGCTATCAGACGCCGGGTCAGATGCTCGAAGCGCTTGATTCTGCCGAGCATGCGCTTGAGACAGGCGTCGATGTTGAGCAGGAAGAAAAGCTCATGACGGCGGCGTTGCAGGATCGCGAGCAAAAAGAGAAGCAACAGACGTCGGTTATGATCGTCGAAGCGAACTCCAATCTTCAGGACGCGTTTCGCGAATCCTTCAAGAAGGCGGGATTCCGCGCGCTGGTCGTCTCCAACTGCACGCGCGCGCTCGAACGTCTCGACGACGGCGAGGCGTTCAACGTAGACGTCGTTCTCTTCAACGCGCAGACTTTGGGGGTCGACGCGGTCAAAGCGTTTAACGCGCTTTTGGAGAACGCCTCGTCAAAGGACCTTCCTGCAATTCTGCTGCTCGACGAAAATCAGGTGAAATGGGCCGCCTCGGCCAAACGCGGCAAGAAGCGGTTGGCCGTCGGTATGCCGATAACGATGAAACGACTTATCATGGTCGTTGAAAAGCTTACGCAGACGGAAAAGCCTGCCGAGCCGACAACGGGAACGCTCGAAAAGCCCGCTCCCGAACAGGTCGCCTCGAAGCCGACCGAAACTTCCAGGGAAGACGAGTTGGACGACCTCTCCATGGAAGCCTTCGACGCGGCGCTCGAAGACGCGTTCGAACGCTTTATTATCCGCAGAGAAAAGCTTTCAAACAGACCGAAGTCGCCGGAGAAAGAACCGGAGGAACTCGAAGAGGTCGCCGACGCCAAAGAGATGCCGAGCGAATCCGCTTTTGAGGATCCAGAGGCCGACAGCGACTATCTCGACCCGGAAGAGGATCACGACTGAAAAATAACAAACGCGCGGCGTGGAGTCGTCGCGGTCGTTTTTCCAATAAACTTTACCGTCCCACGACGGAGACAGGAGTTATTCGATGGATAGACGTTCCTTCATGAAGACCAGTTTGCTGGCGGCCGCAGGTTGCGCGATGAACGCCTCCGGCCTGACCATGAGCGCCGCGCTGGCGGACGACAAGAAAAAGATTCCGTTTGCGCTTCAGGTTTATTCCGTACGCGAGTACGCCTCGAAAGACCTCCGCGGCGCTCTTAAAGAGATTGCGCAGATGGGATATAAGGGCGTCGAGTTTGCCGGTTACTACGGTCACGAAGCGAAGGATATTCGCAAATGGCTCGACGAAGCCGGTCTTCAGGCGATCAGTACGCATCTTAGCGTTCCGCAGCTCCTCGAGGGTAAGTTCGACGAGACGGCGGAATTCGAAAAGACGCTCGGCAACAAACGTCTGATCGTTGCGAGCGGTCTTTCGGCGTCCTGCGCGACCGACGCTGGCAATCAGATGACGGCGTATCTTTTTAACGAGATCGCGTACAAAGCGGCTAAGGTTGGATTCCAGATCGGTTTCCACGCGCATTATAACGACTTCTCCGACGTGAACGGCAAGACGGCGTGGGAACTCTTCTTCTCGCGCACCCGCGAAGATATCATCGCGCAGATGGACGTCGGGAACTGCATGCACGGGGGCGCCGATCCCTACGATCTCGTCGCGAAGCTTCCGGGTCGCGGCAAGCTGATGCATGTCAAAGCGGAGAACGAGAAGGGCAAGGGCGGCGCGTGCGTCGCGGGTCCCGGCGACGTCGTCGACTGGAAGCGAATGTTCGAGATCGCGGAGACGAAGGGCGGGGTCGAGTGGTATATCGTCGAGCAAGAGGATTGCCGCAAAGGCTCCAATCTTATGGAAGCGTGCGCCGAATGTTACGAGAACCTCAAGAAGATGGGCAAGGTCTGAGCGTAAGCCTGCGAAATCTCTGAAGCGTTATATAAAAAGAGCGCGTCGTGAATCTCGACGCGCTCTTTTGTTTTTTCTGGATTGGGAATTCCGACGCGTGGTCGGCGCGCTTATCATGCGATGAGCGCGAACAACGACCTTTTACGACGAGGTTTTCTGCATCGATCTGATTTCTCGAGCGCGCATTCGGCACACAGAAAGCATCGTCGTCAGATCGGGTTCGTCGCCAATCGCGCACAGT
>CACYBR010000325.1 GCA_902772705.1 uncultured Planctomycetota bacterium | reverse complement strand
TTCAGGATTGTGTCTTTAATGACAACAACACGACCTCCAGAATCGACGACGTGACAACGGCTTATTATCCTGGCGCAGCGATCGCGACAGGAGACGGCGGATCGATCAACGCAAACCATTGCGTATTTTCAAGCAACGCCGGTTATAGCGTAATTTCGTTTGGTTATAACGTAAATTCGTGTACGACTGGCGCTAATTCTACGATTGACAATTGTCGGATTATCGACAATCAAGCGATAGGCGTTTATCTGGGAAGGTCCTATGACTCGGTCGTCTCCATCTCTAACAGCGTGCTGTCGTCAAACCAATATGGAGTTTATTTTGCAGGCAGCAATGATCTCTCCATTTCCAATTGTGAACTGTCGTCAAACTATGATGGAGTTTATTGCTACGGTAGCGGTTCTATCGAGGTCGAAAACTCCGTTTTGAAGAGCAACACGAGTAGTGGCGTTTGTTGTTACGGAGGCGTCGTTGTTGTTTCCAAAAGTGAACTACTGTCAAACGGTGATGGTGTGGAATTGGTCGGAACTTCGCTTTATCTTACCGACTCCAGAATAACAAACAGCAGGAATCACGGGATTTATAGTTATACTGGCAGCGGCAAAATCGAAGCGACAAACGTCGTCGTCGCCAATACAACTTCGGGAGCTGGAATACATATTGCCGATCGTTGCGAAATGACGCTTCGCAACTCGACTGTAACGAACAATAGTTCCAAACGCAATGGCGGAGGGGTTTGGCTGAGTGGCAGCGCCGTTTTGAACCTTTACAACTCGATTATCGCCGATAATACGTCGCCGAAAGGCGCGGACGTATACAAAGACAAGGCTACCGCTCAAGCCAACGCGTGGAGTGTTATATCCGGTTATACCGACTGGGATTCCGGTGAAAATCAGCTGACATATGACGCGAGTCAACCGCTCCTTACAGACGCGGCGCATGGCGATTTTACGTTGGCGGAGAACTCGCAGGCGATCAACCGGGGCGATAACTCGTATGTGACGGCTCAGACCGATATCCTCGGCAAGACGCGAATTATAGACGATACGGTCGATCTCGGCGCGTACGAATACGGCAGGGACCCGTTCTCCATAACGGTTTCGAGCTATGATCCCTTGACGCGTCAGGCAGTTTTGGAATGGGGCGCCGTTCCGGACGCGACTTCATATAAACTGAGAATTTCGAAGGACGGCGGCGAGACGTGGGTGGATTACAGAACAGGTCTTATGACGCCGACGGCGACGGTGAACGGTTTGTATGTGGGCAAGTCGTACGCGTTCCGGGTTTACGGGGTCTCCAGTTCCAGCGCCACAATGACGACGTCGTACATGGAGCGAACCTTTGCTCCGATTTCGCTGAGCAGTTCCAGCGAGACGTATCGTATAGGAGAGCCAATTACCGTAACTCAATCAGGGGCTTCGAACGCGTCGTCGACGATTAAGTGGTATAGAGCGACAGACAACGGGGACGTCGAGATCGTGACCGCGCGCGACAAGTTTACATATACGCCGACGTCAGAGGATAGCGCCCTTAAGGTCGTCGCGATTGGAACGGGCGATTCCGCTGACTGTTCTCCTTTCCTCTCCTTTACGCCCTCTCTGAGCCTTTCAGTTTCGGACTACGATCCCCTTACGCGTCAGGCGGTCCTGAATTGGGACGCCATTCCGTGCGCGACGACGTATAAAGTGAAGATTTCGAGAGACGGCGGCGAAACCTGGACGAATTACAGAACGAATCTTAAGACGCTCACGGCGACGGTTAACGGTCTGTACCTTGACACTTCGTGCGTATTTCGCGTCTATGGCGTTTCCAATTTGGGCAGAACAATCATGACTCCCTATGCGGAGCGAGCCTTCGCCCCGATTTCACTGAGCAGTCTTGTCGAAACATATAGCGCGGGGACTCCTATCGTTGTGACGCAACTGGGGCCCTCGACCGCGTCGTCCATGATCCAATGGTATTACGCGACAGAGGACGGCGACGTCGAGATCACGGAAGCGCGCGGCAGTCTGACATATACGCCGGCGTCGGCGAATTTCGAGATTAAGGTTGTCGCAACAGGAACTGGCGATTCCGAAGGCTGCCTTTCTACCCTCGCCTTCACGCCGACTCAGAGCGAGATTGCGCCCTTCGCAGTTTCAAGTTACAATCCTTCGACGCGTCAGGCAGTTTTAGAGTGGAGCGCCGTTCCGGGCGCGAAGCAGTACCGGTTGCAGATTTCGAAGGACGGCGGCGAGACGTGGATGAATTACAGGACCGGGCTCACGACGACGACGGCGACGGCGAACGGTTTGTACGTCGGCAAATCGTACGGGTTCCGCGTTTACTGGAGTTCCAGTTCCGGAACGACGCCCGCCAATTACTACGAAATAACCTTCTCTCCGTCAAACGACTCGAACTCGGCTCTCGACGACGCTTTTGCCGAATTCTTTGACGAGGAACTGTTCGAGGTCTGACGCCAGATTGTTTAACGTAACCCGGTGGGCGTTAATTTG
>CACYBR010000324.1 GCA_902772705.1 uncultured Planctomycetota bacterium | reverse complement strand
CGCGTCGCGGCTCGCGCCAATATGGACGACGGACGAGGCTCGAACCGAATTTGAACGCAAGAACAGTCGGTTTACGTAATTCCTTTGGGAAAAACGTCGTCGTCGAAGTCGTTAACGAACCATCATTTTCATAGGCTTGGGATTCGCGGACGGAATCGTCCGATTCGCGCCAATCCCACGAAAGGCTGCCGCCGATGAAAACAATTAAAATTACCAAGGGGCTTGACCTCCGTCTTGCCGGCGTTCCTGATCAGAGCGTCGCGCCGGAAAAGAAGGACGCCAGGCTCGTCGCGCATACCGGCGTCGACTATGTCGGAATGAAGCCGACTATTTGCGTCGAAGAGGGCGACCGCGTCCTTGCTGGTCAGCTTCTGTTTCTGGATAAGAAAAATCCGGGCGTCAAATTCACCTCGCCCGGCGCGGGAATCGTCAAGACGATCAATCGCGGAGAAAAGCGCGCCTTCCAATCGATCATCGTCGAGGCGGACGAAGGCGACGCCGGAATGAAGTCCGTCGAATTTCCCACCTATCCGGAATCGGAACTCGTCGAGCTATGCCCGACCAAAGTCCGCGAACAGCTTATTGAATCCGGACTCTGGATCGCGCTGCGCACGCGCCCCTTCAGCCGCGTCCCGAAGATCGATTCCGTTCCGGCGTCTCTTTTCGTCAACGCGGCGGACACGAACCCGCACGCGCCCAATCCGAAGCTGATTATAGAATCCCGCGCGCAGGATTTCGTCAACGGTCTTCGCGTTCTGAGCCGTATCTGCGGCCAAAAGCTCTGGATCTGCCTCGGTCAGGACGAATACAAGCCTGATTTCGTCGCGACGCTCGAAGCGATTCCCAGCGCGGAGGTCGTTCGTTTCGTCGGAAAACACCCCTCGGGCCTTACGGGAACCCATATCGCCAAGCTTGATCCTTGCGGGCTGGGCAAGGTCGTCTGGTCGATCGGCTATCAAGACGTCCTCGCAATCGGGGTTCTTTTCACGCGCGGCGTCTATGATTGCGAGCGCGTTGTTTCCATCGGCGGTCCGATGGTTAAAAAGCCTCGCCTGCTTCGCGTTCAACAGGGCGCCTGTCTTTTCGAACTCTTTGACGGCGAACTCAAAGACGGACCGTCGCGCATGATTTCCGGAAGCGTTCTTAATGGACGCACGGCGGTCAAGGGCTTCGCGGGCCTGGGACGCTACGTCAACCAGATCTCCGCGATCGGCGACGACGATCCTCGTGAATTCATCGCGTGGACGCTCCCCGGCTGGCGCAAATTCTCCGCGTCGCGCGCCGTCGCGTCGACGTTTATCGGCGGAACCTTCGAGATGACGACCGCGCCTCACGGCGGACAGCGCGCGATCTTCCCGAACCCGACGTTCGAAAAGGTCACGCCCCTTGATATTGTTCCGACCTTCCTTTTTAAGGCTCTTGAAGTCGGCGATATCGACAAGTGCGAACAACTCGGCGCGTTCGAACTCGACGAGGAGGACCTCGCGCTCTGCACGCTCGTCGATTTCGGTAAGAACGATTTCGGCAAGACGCTGCGCGCGCTCCTTGACAAGGCGATGAAAGAGGAGGAATGACCCGATGAAATTCTACGCGTTACGCAAGACCCTCAAGGTCGTCGGCGAAAAGTTCTTCGAGCCCGGCAAGCCGCTCGCCGCGCTTTATCCGCTCTACGACGCGGCCGACACGTTCTTCTTCACCCCCGGAAAACGAAACGAGGGCTCCGTCCACGTCCGCGACGCGGGCGATTTCAAGCGCATGATGATCTACGTTGTCTACGCGCTTATTCCGTGTATGCTCATGGGACTTTATAACGTCGGACTTCAGGCGAATCGCCTCATCGCCGCCGGCGGCGCCGTTCCCGACGACTGGCACGGCGCGATTCTCAACTGGCTCAGCGCCGCGATTCCCGTGTTCAATCCCGATTCCGTCTTCGGCTGCTTCGTCTACGGGTTTGTTTATTGGCTTCCCGTCTATGTCGTTACGATGGTCGCAGGACTTTTCTGGGAGATTCTTTTCGCAGGCGTCTACAAGGAAGAAGTCAACGAAGGTTTCTTCGTGACCGGCTTCCTCTTTCCTCTCATTTGCCCCGCCACGATTCCCCTCTGGCAGGTTGCGCTCGCCATCTCTTTTGGCGTCGTAATCGGTAAAGAAATCTTCGGCGGGACGGGCCGCAACTTCCTCAACCCGGCGCTGGTCGCGCGCGCGTTCCTCTTCTTTGGTTACGCGGGTCAGATCTCGGGCGACAAGGTGTGGACCGCCGTCGACGGGGTCTCCAAGGCGACCCCACTCTCTTACGCGTCCGGCGGCGTCGACGCGCTCGTCTCCGCCGGCTACTCCGTTCACGACTGCTTTTTTGGCACGATTCCCGGCGCGGTCGGCGAAACCTCGACGGTCGCGTGCTTGATTGGCATGGCGTTCCTGCTGATCACTGGAATCGCCTCGTGGCGCGTTATGGCGTCAATGTTCGTCGGCGGAATGGGACTCGCTTACCTGCTAACCCAGTGCGATCCCTCGACGCTTGCGGCTCATCCGGCGTTCACGCTCGGACCTCAGTGGCATTTCGTTATGGGCGGTTTCGCGTTCGGCATGGTCTTCATGGCGACCGACCCCGTCACGTCGGCGGCGACCCGCGCCGGTCAATATATTTACGGCCTGCTCGTCGGAGCGCTCGTTATTGTCGTTCGAGTCCTTAACCCGGCGTATCCGGAAGGCGTTATGCTCGTTATTCTGTTCGGCAACTGCGTTGCGCCGCTCATCGACTACTTCGTCGTGAACGCGAACATTCGCCGACGCATGAAGCGCTTGCAAGCGAAGTGATTGGGGGAGGCAACGTATTATGTCCAACGAATCGATTACGAAAACGTTTACCGTCGCGACGCTCCTGGCGATCGTCTGCGCGATCATCGTCTCCCTCTCGGACGTTTCCCTGAAGGGACTCCAGCGTCAAAATCAGGAGCTCGACAAACAGACGAACATTCTGCGCGCCGCCGGCCTCGTCGAGCTCAACGAGAAAGTTACGGCCGCGCAGGCCGCCGAGCTCTTTAAAAAGTCCGTGACGCTCGTCGTCGACCTTGAAACAGGCGAGCTCGTGACCGACGTCGAGCCCTACGAACTCGCCTCGGACAAGACAAACGTTCGTTCTCTCAGCAAGGACGACGATATTGCCGGAATCGGCACGACGCCGCAAAAACAGCTCGTTTACGCGTTCTATGACGAAAACGACTCGCTTCAAACGCTCGCGCTGCCGATTGTCGGGACCGGACTCTGGTCCACGCTCTACGGCTTTCTTTCACTCAACAGCGACCTCGAGACGGTCCGGCGTCTCGTCTTCTACGAGCACGGCGAAACCCCCGGTCTGGGCGGCGAAATCTCCAATCCAGCGTGGGCCTCAAAGTGGGAAGGCAAGGTCGCGTTCGACGCCGACGGCGCTCCGATCATCCGTGTTATCAAAGGAACGGTCAACCCGAGCGACGACGACGCAAACAGTCAGGTCGACGGAATTTCCGGCGCGACGCTCACCGGCAAGGGCGTGACCAACACGGTCGCGTTCTGGCTCGGCGACAACGGCTACGGTCCCTTCCTCAAAAATCTGCGCGAAGGCAAGCTTCAGCTTCCTGTTCCGAGCGCCCAGTCTGAGCGCCCCTCAGAATCCGGCGAACCTGCGGAAGCCGCCCAAAACGCGGCTGCGAATTGAAAGGACGAAAAATGAAACTCAGTGAACAAAGCAAAGACAGCTTTATCAAACCGCTGTTTAAAAACAATCCGATTTTCGTCCAAATTCTTGGCGTATGTTCGTCGCTCGCCGTAACGACGAGCCTGCGCACCGCGCTGACTATGGCGCTCGCGGTGACCTTCGTCACGGCGTTCTCGAACGTCGGAGTCTCGCTCATCCGCAAGGTCATTCCCAGCTCCATCCGCATGATCGTTGAAATGACCATCATCGCGACCCTTGTGATTCTGGTCGACCAGCTCATTAAGGCGTTCTCGTACGATCTGAGCAAGCAGCTCTCCGTCTACGTCGGTCTTATCATCACGAACTGCATCGTCATGGGACGCGCCGAAGCGTTCGCAATCAAGAACAACGTCGGCGACTCGCTTCTGGACGGAATCGGCAACGGAATCGGCTACGGCATGGTTCTCATTGTCGTCGCCTTCTTCCGCGAGCTCTTCGGGTTCGGCAAGCTCTTTGGCGTCGTCGTGTTCCCAACGGTCCAGAACGGAGGATGGTACGTTCCCAATGGAATTATGGTCACGGCGCCGGCGGCGTTCTTCCTCATCGGCGGAATCATCTGGCTCGTTAAAACTTATAACAAGGACATGCAAGACGCCGAATGAACGTCGGACGCGCCGTCCAAGGCGCTTCGGCTTCGTTCGATAAGGATATAAAATATGGATCACGCGATCTCTATGTTTATTCAGGGGGTCTTCACGCAGAACCTGGCGTTGTCGCTCTTCCTGGGAATGTGCACTTTTCTGGCGGTTTCCAAAAAGGTCGACGCCGCGCTCGGGCTCGGGATCGCCGTCGTCGTCGTTCAGGCGATCACGGTTCCTGTCAACTGCCTTCTGTACAACTACGTTCTCCGCGAAGGAGCGCTCGCATGGACCGGGATCGACGCGCTTGCCAATCTCGATCTGAACTTCCTGAGCTTCATCACGTTCATCGGCGTTATCGCGGCGCTCGTTCAAATCCTGGAAATGACCCTCGATCGTTTCTTTCCGCCCCTCTATAACGCGCTGGGCGTCTTTCTGCCGCTCATCACGGTGAACTGCGCGATTATGGGCGGATCGCTTTTCATGCAGCAACGCGACTACAGTCTCGGCGACAGCGTGCTCTACGGGCTCTTCTCCGGCATTGGCTGGGCGTTCGCGATTGTCGTTCTCGCCGGAATTCGTGAAAAACTCGAATACAGCCGCGTTCCGAAGGGACTGCGCGGTTTGGGAATCGCCTTCATGACCGCCGGTCTGCTGGCGATGGCATTTATGACCTTCTCGGGAATGTGATAAACGGAGGAAACAGACGCCATGAGCGGAATTGGAATCATTGTCGCGGGCGTGGTTGCGTTCACCGTGATCATTCTTGCGTTAGTTGCGATTATTCTCGCCGCCAAAGCGACATTAATCCCGAGCGGCGCCGTCAAGATTGAGATCAACGGCGACGCGGACAAAACGTTGAGCGTTCCGTCGGGAGGCAAACTCCTTGGAACGCTCGCCGACCAGAAAATCTTCGTTCCCTCCGCCTGCGGGGGCGGCGGCTCCTGCGGACAGTGCAAGGTGCGCGTGCTCTCCGGCGGCGGCGAGATTCTCCCCACCGAAATCGGCCATATGACGCGTAAAGAGATCAAGTCTCATGTTCGACTCGCGTGCCAGACGCCCGTGAAGCAGGACATGAAGATTGAGATCCCGCCGGAGATCTTCTCCGTCAAGAAGTGGGAATGCGTCGTTCGGTCCAACAAAAACGTCGCGACCTTCATCAAGGAGCTCGTTCTGGAGCTGCCCGAGGGAGAAAGCGTCGACTTCAAGGCTGGCGGTTATATTCAGATCGAGCGCCCCGCAGGTCTCAGGATTGCCTATAAGGACTACGATATTGATCCGGAGTACCGCGCCGACTGGGATAAATTCAACCTCTGGCGGTATGTCAGCGACGTTCCAGGACACGTGACGCGCGCTTATTCGATGGCCAATTATCCCGAGGAAAAGGGAATCGTTAAACTGAACGTGCGTATCGCGTCGCCGCCGCCGCGCAATCCTGACGTTGAACCGGGGTTGATGTCCTCCTTTATTTTCAGCCTCAAGCCGGGCGACAAGGTCACGGTCAGCGGCCCTTACGGCGAATTCTTTATTCGCGACACGCCTTGTGAAAAGATCTACATCGGCGGAGGCGCGGGCATGGCGCCGCT
>CACYBR010000323.1 GCA_902772705.1 uncultured Planctomycetota bacterium | reverse complement strand
TGCCGTCAATTCTGCATCATCGTATCACGCCTTTGAGTTTTGTCAAGCGCCCTATTTGCCTACTCGGAAAATCTTTTTCGCGCCGATTTCGCGCGGGGGGCGCCGCCGCGCGTTCTAAACGGTCGCCGACGCGAATCTCGTCGGTAGAACTCGTTTGCCCGTGCTTCACAATGATTTCGGCGACGCCAGATCGGAGATATTCATAAGCAATGGGAATTAGGCGACTACTCGTAACGCCGTCGCGATTTCAAAAGAACGAGCGTCTTTTCCGACGAAAACGAGCGCGAATGAACGCGACGGATTGATAGGAAATTCGCGGCGAATCGTCGACGTAAGAATCTTCCGTCTTCCGGTCCGTCGTTCATAACGTTTCTTTGGGACTTTTATTTTCCGATAAAAGCCATACAATAGTGGAGGCTTGTCGGAGATGGAGCGATCTGGTTCCGGCGGCCGTTTTTGAGCGGGGTTCCCGCGACTGGTTTCAGGGCGACTTTCGGAGCGGACAATGAGCGAATCAGAAGAAAAGAACAGACGATATTCTAACCGGTACGACGTCGTCGTGATTGGATCGGGGCTCGCCGGCATGACGGCGGCGAACGTTCTGGCGCGCGGCGGCCATAAGGTCCTGCTCCTCGAACGCCATTATAAGCTCGGCGGGCTGGCGACGTGGTTCCTTCGCAACAAGGGCGAGCATATCTTCGACGTCTCCCTTCATGGGTTTCCCGTCGGAATGATCAAGAGCTGCAAGCGTTATTGGAGCAAGGAGATCGCCGACAAGATCGTCCAGCTTCCGCGCATCAAGTTTGACAACCCTCAGTTCTCGCTCACGACGACCTTCAACCGTGACGACTTCACGCGACTGCTCGTCGAAAAATTCAATATTCCAGAGGAGACGGTCGTCGCGTTTTTCGACGAAGCGCGCGAGCAGACTCATTATGGCGACGAAAGCCGCACGACTCGCGAGCTCTTTGAGAAATTCTTCCCGAATCGCCCCGACGTTTGGCGGCTGCTCATGGAGCCAATTACCTATGCGAACGGCTCGACCCTTGAAGACCCCGCGCTCACCTACGGCATTGTCTTTTCCAACTTCATGTCTAAGGGCGTCTTTACTTTCCAGGGGGGCACGGACGTTTTCGTCAGAATGTTGCGCGACGAGCTCGTTAAGAACGGCGTCGATATCGCGCTCAACTCGCCGGTCGATAAGATTATCGTCGAGGACGGCAAAGTCGCTGGCGTCAGAATCTCCGACAAGCCGCTGACGGTCTCGTCCCCCGAAGTCGGCGGGATTCCGAAGTTCTCGTCTCCGCTCGCGGGCAAGACGATCGCGACGACCGCCGTTTTGTCGAACGCCAACCTCAAGGGAACGATCTTCAACCTCGTCGGGCGCGAATATTTCGATCCGGAGTTTGTCGCGGAAGCGGAGGCGGTCCGATTGAACAACTCGAGCGTTCAGGTTTACATCGCGCTCAAAAAGGGCGAGACGCTCGACGAAGAGAAATGCGGCGATCTGCTCTTTACGTCGGTCGCGCCTGAATTTCGCACCGACTGGCTCCTGAGCCGACATATTACGAGCCGCACCTACTCCTTCTACTATCCCAAGACGCGCCCCGGTACGGATCGCTATTACGTCGTGGCGAGTTCTAACGCGAATTACGAGGACTGGGCGAATCTGTCCCCGGAGGCGTACGAGACGAGCAAGCAGGATCTTATCAGGACGACGCTCGACGCGCTCGAGAAGTACGTCCCGGGGATCCACGACAAGGTCGCGTATGTCGAGGCGGCGACTCCGAAGACGTTCCGCGATTACACCGACCACTGGCTCGGCGCGAGCTTCGGCACAAAGTACGAGGGACTCGCCGTGAGCCGCGCGCTCAACGAGAAGATTCCGGGACTGTTCCATGCGGGCAGCGTCGGCATTATCATGTCGGGCTGGCTCGGCGCGGTGAATTACGGAGTGATCGCTTCAAGCGACGTCGACGGTTACCTTATGAGCGTTGGATCGGGCAAGTGAGTTCTCGTTCAGATTTTACGTGGATTAAGCAATAAGGATTAGGTAAAAAACAGGTCGGGCGTTTGAACCAAACCGCGACGAACGCCTGCGTTTTGATATGAAGGGCGACTATGGCGAAAGACGAATCCTTTTTTGACTCCCGTACGGCTATTCTTGCGTCGATTCCGCATCGACCGCCGTTCCTTTTTGTCGATCAGATCACCGAGTGGCTCGACGACGGGATTCTTTGCGCGTACCGTTTCAAACCGGACGAATATTTCTTTGAGGGGCATTATCCGGGCATGCCGATCGT
>CACYBR010000322.1 GCA_902772705.1 uncultured Planctomycetota bacterium | reverse complement strand
TTTTCGAAAAACAAAAGACGTCAAACCTTAAAAGGCTCACGAAAAACAGACCAACAGAGACAATTAAAGACAAGAAAGACAACGCGCTGAATTCCTCCAGGAATCCAGCGCGCAACGATTCGTCATCAAGCCGCGGTTATGCCGCAAAACTCGGATTAGACTCAAAGAGCCGCCTTGGCAATTTCGACAATCTTATCAAAAGCGGCGGGATCGACAACAGCAACGTCGGCGAGCATCTTGCGATCGAGGACGACGTTGGCCTTCTTGAGGCCGCTGATAAACTGGCTGTAACGAAGTCCACGCATACGAACGGCGGCGTTAATACGGATGATCCAGAGACGACGGAAGTCACGTTTCCGCGCACGACGGTCGCGAGTTGCGTATACTTCAGCGCGGAGCACGGACTCTTTTACGGTGCGCAGAAGCTTGCTACGACCGCCGCGAAAACCCTTAGCTCGCTTGAAAAGTCTATTCTTGGCACGACGACGAGCGGCGCCCTTTGTTACTCTCATTCCAACAATCCTTAAAAACTATCAGGTTTTTGTCGAACCAGTCGTCGTCGACACAAGGTCGAGAAACGTTCGCGTCTGGGAACGACATTCAACGAAAATCAGGTCCCGCTGTCCGCCGAGCGGCGGGATCAAGCGGCGTTAACGACCAGTTTTCAGAAACCGAGCCGCTACTCATGCGCGAAACAGAACAGGACTCGGACAGGCGACAGCGAGGGCACGCCGCCGCAGGCGAACAATCAAAGACCGCCCTTACCGAGCGCTTTGATAATTCTCTTGGCTTCGCCCGAATCAACGGGGTCGGTGCCGCGAAGATTACGGACGCGCTTGCTGGTCATACGCCACGCGAGGTGGCTCGTACCGCTGTGTCGGTGCTTAACCTTGCCATTAGCGGTAACGCGAAAACGTTTAGCAGCGCCCTTATGAGTTTTAATCTTAGGCATTTGAGGCCCTTTGTCTCTATAAAAGTTGCTCAAGAAATCGAAACGCGCGCGAAACACACGCCTCGACCGATCAAAAGCGCGCTCCGTAACGACAAAGACGAAACGGCACGCGCCAATACAGGGTTTGATTCTACAAAAGAAACGCGAATTCGCAAGGGGGCGAGTCAAAAAATATCCTGTTTAACCGCAATATCCCCTGCGCTTGTCCCTCCTTCAGATCGCCCAGTAGAGCGCGAAGAAATGCATGATGCTACCGGCAAGCACAAAAAGGTGCCACACAGAATGAAACCATCTGACCCTATGCAACACGAAAAACACGCATCCAATCGTATACAAAACGCCGCCAAGCAAGAGGAAAACCCAGGATTGAACCGGCACGGCGTCCCACAACTGAGGAGCGACCAAGACGGCGTACCATCCCATAGCGAGGTACAGAAACAGGTTAAATCTCGCCGCTTTGTACGCGTAAACGGAAAAGGAAACGATCCCGATGATCGCAAGCGCCCAAATCGTCCCGAAAACCCACCATCCCTGTCCGCCGCTGATTGGCCCCAGACAAAACGCGCTGTACGTTCCGGCGATAAGCAAAAAAATTGCCGCGTGGTCGAGACTGGCAAAAACACGTTTCGCACCGCATCGAGCGAGCGAATGATAGAGCGTTGAAAAAAGATACAAAGTAACCAGCGTAACGCCAAAGATCGTATACCCGACAACGTATCCAGCCGTTTGACCGGCGGGGGCGCGCGTGGCGGAGCGAACGATAAGCAGTACGAGAGCGGCGATCGCCAAAAGCGTTCCTATACCGTGGGTAATGGCGTTGACAATCTCCTCGCTAAGAGTATACAAGGGCAACACAACGCGAGGGCGTCTTTCCTCCGCATCCACAGCGTTCATAATCATGGAACCGTTATCCTTTTCCTTTTTCATCGCTCTAAATTGACGTAATCCCAGCGCGCGGAAAACAATTCCGAAAGGGGTAGCGCGACGACGCAAACAACGTGTCGCGCCGTCGTTTTCCATTATAGAGCGTCAAGAAGAAAATCAAGGGATGATCTCAAGAGCGCGCATCCAATTTTCACAGTTTTTATTCCACTGAGCCGCAACGCCGCGGTCACGACGAATTCCATATCCATGTCCGCCTGCAACTGGAATATGGAGCTCGCACGGAACGCCAGCTTCCTTCATTTTGATGTAGAAACGAGCGGACGCCGCGCCACGATTAACGTCGTCGTTTGCGACGGAGATGAAGCACGGAGGAGTGTTCTTATCGATGTTCAATTCTTCAGAAAGCCTCGCTTCGGCGTCATAGTCCTTTTCATTGTCCATAAGATACGCGGGATAGATTGGGATCGCAAAATCGGGACGCGCGCTAATCTTATCAGCCTCGTCAATCGGTTCATACGTTTTGACGTTGTAATCAAGGGCGGCGGCGACGGCTAAACGTCCTCCGGCAGAAAAGCCAAGAACGCCGATTTTCTTCGGATCGATCTTCCATTCTTCGGCGTTGGCGCGCGTCATGCGAATCGCTCGCTGCGCGTCCTGAAGAGCCGCCCAGTGTTTCGGGACGCCTTCTCGTCGGGGAACGCGATACTTAACCACGACGGCGGAAACGCCAAGCGTATTGAGCCAGTCTGCGATCTCGGAACCTTCATGATTGTACGCCAGAATATTGAAACCGCCGCCCGGAAAAATGACGACGCAGGCGCCGTTAGGGTCCTTTGCGGGATAGAACGCCATCGTCGGAATCGCCACGTTGCTCACACGTACGATCGGCGGATTCTCCTTACCAGGCTCCCAGGTTTCCGGACCAATATTGTCGGGAATTCCGTCGGGAGGCGTTTCAGGCCAGAGGTTGAGCGTGACGGAGGGAGAGGAAACGTACTGTGCGACGTTTTCGGGGATCCCGGCAGGTTCGTCGGCAAAAATATTTTCCTCAAAGCAGGTCGCGGCAAGGATTGTAAACAAACAACACGCAGACAAAAATCGAATCATAACGCAGTCGCTCCAACGGAATGTCGCCGGCGCCGTCGCTTTGAAAACACGCTTTCACAGGGACGACGCGCAAGAATGAGTTCTATCATAAAACGGACGTTTCCCGGATTCAAGAGTCAGGATCGAAGTGGCGGAGAGAACCCCTCGTTTTTTTCAAAAAACGCGTTCAAGAAAAGAAAAAACCGGCCCTGAGAAGACCGGCTTTCCGTAAAGCGGAGGACACGGGGCTCGAACCCGCAACCCCAGAAAGGGGCGCCTCATTTCCAATGAGGTTGCTAACCATTCGCTTATCCTCCCCGCAAATGCATGATGCATTATAGAATAGCCGTTCTTTTCTTCAAGAGGTTTTTTTAAAAAATTTCCAAATTGCGAGGTCACAAAGTCTCATCGTCAGCCTATTTCAAAATGCGTCTGCCAAAAAACGTATTAAAAACGTATTAAAAAGGAAAAAATCGCTATTTACCGACATGGGTAAAATCGGTACCCTCATGACCAACGTGAACAGCGGCGAGATTATTTCGGGCGCAGGAAACGCAGCGCCAGAGACAACGCGGTTCAGGCATAAAACCAACTATTTGAAAAGAATCTGCGGCGCGAATCAGGGCGCGGGAACTTCATCGGAAGTCAACGCAGGTCGGGAGAGAAAAATGCAGAAACATAACGTCGTTTTGTCGACTGTCGCGGTTTTGCTCCTCGTAGCCGCCGGGCAGACAGACGTCTTTGCACAGGGCTTCGGCGATTATGTCGCGCCTTCCAACAACGTTCAAACTCGTGCAAACGCCGACGTTATTACCGTTGAATCCGTGGAACAGGCGAAACAAACCGGCGTCGCGACCGTCAATCCGAACGCAGTCAGCCAGCCTCGACAAGTTCAACAGGCGCAAACCGTCGCTCGTCAGGCGCGCGTCAATAACACGGCGGCGCAGGATCAAACTCGGGAAGTTGTCGTCACGCCGCAAACCGCCCCGGCGACGGCTGGCGCTCAGGGCGCTCAGGAAGGCGGTTACGTCGGCGGCGAGCTCAACAGCGCGATCGTCAATCCGCCCGCAAACTATAAGCCAACGGAAACCGAACTCCAACAGCTCGACGAGTTTCTCGCGCGCTGGGAAGAATTCGGACGCGGCGTCAAACGTGTCTCCTGCAACGTCCATATGCGCGAATTCGACGGCGTTCTCCAGCAGAATTCCAAGACGCCTGTTGCGCATACATGGGGACAGTTCCGTTTTATTTCACCCAATAAATTCCTGTATCACATTAAAGGGGAGTTCGTCTACACGGAACAGAAACCTGAAGGCGAATGGAAAGAGGGACAAAACGAATGGATGATCGTTCTGAATAGCAAGGAATTTCTTCAGTACGATTACAAAAACAAGAAGATTGTCGCCTACCCGGTCGTCTCTGAAGAACAGGATATGGATTTGACGATGGACAACGGCCAATTCCCGCTCTTCTTCGTCGCAAAGGCCAACGTGTTGAAGGAACGTTTCTATCTCCGCATCGTCACGCCGGAATCAAGACAGAAAACGCAGGTCTGGATTGAAGCGTTTCCTCGATATGCGCGCGACGCTCAGCAGTTCCAGTCGATTACCGTGATTCTCGGTCTCAAAGATCTCCAACCTACCTATATGCGAAAAATCGCCGTTAATGGCAAAAGCAAGACCGATCTGACCTTTGAGGACGTTCAGGTCAATAAGGGCTTATGGAAGATCGAAGGCGGCAATCTTCCCGGATGGACGCGTGAAACCCGGGAGGAAGAATTCTCCATTCTTCGCCAGCAACCGGTAGCGCCAGAACAGGCGGTCGTGCAAACGCCCGCTCGTTCCGCAAACGTCGCCCAACAAACTGCGACCGGCGCCCCCACGCAGCGCCACGTTTCAAACGCTCCCGTAGCTACACGGCCCGCAACGACCGCTAACAAAGCTACTGACAACAGACGTTTCTGATCCTCGTCGTTTCCACTGTTTCGAAGAAATAAAGAAGAACGGGCTCGCCGCTGATGACGACGAGCCCGTTTGTTATTTCCAACGCAAGTCAAAACCAACGCGTCAGTCCAGCTTCTTGTGGACGACGCGAACGGCCTTGCCTTCAACTCGAGGCAGAGAACCTACCGGCAAAACCTCGCCCTTCGGCGAAAAACCCAAACGTTCTTTCAGGCGCTTCTCAACAACGTACCCGGTTACGCCGGGCTCCGCTTCGACCAAAATGCGGACGTCGTTGACGCCATGTTTTTCTTCCATAATGATCTGGTACTCGGAATGGACGCCAGGAATCTCAAGAAGCGCCTGTTCAACCTGAGACGGGAAGAAATTCACGCCTTTGACGATGAGCATGTCGTCTGTACGACCCGAGATCAGGTCAATCTTAGCATGGGTGCGTCCGCAAGCGCACTTCTCACGGGAAATAATGCGCGTAAGATCGCCTGTCTTGAAGCGAATAACAGGAAGCGCCTCGCGTGTCAGGGAGGTAACCACCAGTTCTCCCTTCTCTCCGTCGGGAAGAACCTTCTTCGTAATCGGATCCACGATCTCGAGATAATACTGGTCTTCCCACACGTGGATACCTGAATGATCCTGGCAATCCATACCAAGAGTGCCGACGCCGCCCGTTTCCGTCATTCCGTAGATATTAAAGACGTCGATTCCCAGACAGTTATGGATCTTTTCACACATCGCCGTCGTAACCGTTTCCGCGCCAAAGATACCAATCTCAAGGCTTGGAAGCTCGACGCCCATCTTCTCCATAACTTCTATGATTCGCGTCGTGTAAGAAATGACGGCCGTAAAGACGCGAGTGTCAAAGTCTTTCGCAAGTCGAATCTGACGTTCAGTATTGCCCGAACCGGTCGGGATTACGAAAAGATCGGCGGCGCGCGCGCCGTGATACATTCCAAACCCTCCGTTAAAAAGTCCAAAAGACGGCATAATCTGGACAGGATCGCCAGGACGAGCGCCCGCCATACGATAGCACCGCGCCATACAGTCGGCCCACTGATTTAGGTCGGCGACGGTATAGGGCATGACGACCGGCGTGCCAGAAGTGCCGCTGGACATATGCATTTCACGAATCTGATTCTTTGGAACGCAACACATGCCAAGAGGATACGTCTCGCGGAAGTTTGCTTTGGCCAAAATCGGAAGCTTTTCGATATCTTCGATACCTCGGAAATCTTCCGCTACAACGCCAGCTTTTTCATAAAGTCCACGCAAATAAGCGTTGTTCTTCATAACATAACGGACTTTCTCTTTAAGAAGTTCGTTCTGACGGCTGATAAGCTCGTCCTGAGAAGCGGTTTCGATTGCTTCGTGGAGATAAAGCTCGGGATGCGACATTTTTTCAGTCCTGATTTAAATGAATAACTGCTGTCAATGGAAACTTTTAAAATCTTATGTCACGGTCTCAACGACCCCAGTTGATTCTAATCGCCCGATAAATCAAGTCAATAAAAAAGAATAATTCTCTCTAAAAAAACGTCAGATTAAAAATAAGTTTTATGAAAATCGGGCTATTGCCGGGAAGCGAGATTTCACGACAATAATACGAGGAAACACTCGCTCTACATAGTAACTTTCCGGAATTCCGAACATGTTTAATGCAATTCTACTGGCGTCCTACGGCGGTCCTGAAGCGCCCGAGGAAGTCGCGCCTTTTCTCGATCTCATCCTTTCGGGAACACGAACGTCTGCCGCGCGTCGTTCGGCGGTTCTTGCACGATATCAGCGCTTCGGCGGCGTCAGTCCGCTTCCGGGAGAATGTCGCCGGTTCCTTTCTACGCTCCGTTTAAAACTCTTAGAAAACCATAGTCCGGTCAAACTCTACTGGGGCAATCTTTACGCTCGTCCCTTCATGGACGACGCGTTTGAGAAAATGGAACGTGACGGCGTAAAAAACGTTCTCGTCTTTGACGCTTCCGCCTTTGGTTCCGTCGTCTGCCAGCGCTATGTCAGCGTCGTCAGGAACTCGCTTGCCAAACGTTCCCCTGACTTCCTTCAGGCGCTAACGCTCAGGCATGTTCCCCCTTTTTTTGAAATGCCAGACTTTCAACACGCCATAGCGGATTTTGTCAGAAAGTCGATTTCTTCTCACGAGATTGTCGACAGCGACGCAAGAAGTCTTATTCTTTTCACTGCCCATTCCATCCCTACAGAATGGTCGGACGTTTCGCATTATCGTCGTCAGATACTTTACGCCTGCATTGAAACACTTAAATTCGTTTTCTCCGAAACGCTAAAGAATGAAACTCCGAATCATACGCCCGGCAACTTTCCTTCAGACGTCCTGACGTTTCCTTTGTCCAGCGCGTCAATTCAGATTCCAGACGATTTGCGGAACAAGTTGCGTCGTTGCCGTTTCGATTCGGCGCTGGCGTTTCAAAGTCGCAGCGGTTCTCCTTTTACCCCGTGGCTTGAGCCCGACGTCAAGGAGTTTCTGACGTCCTATAAAAAGCAAAACCCAACGCTCGGAAGCGTAATTGTCGTCCCTATCGGCTTCTTCTTCGACAATATGGAAACAATCTTCGATCTGGACGTTGAGACGCGCGCCGTCTGCGACGAACTCGGCATAGCATATCACAGGACCAGATGTTGCGGCGTTTCTAACGACATGGTCGAAGCTATTTGCAGACTCGCAGAAAAAGAACCGGACGAATTCCCAATATGCCAGTGTGGCGACGGACAATGCGATCTCTCATGTCGTCTGAACCCCACGTTTTGAGCCGATAATTTCCAAAACCGTTCCTCGACCTCAAATATTTCCAAAGATCTGGTTATAATATTTTGTCAAAATTAGAGTTGAATTAGTTCAAACTTTGAGACGGCAAAGTCAAAAGGACAAATTGGAACCGCTCCTACGTAAAAGCGCGACGTCTGCAGGACGCCGCGCTCTTGTCGTTCCGCGAAAAACACGAACTATCTTTCCCTCTTTGCCTTCAACTCAGCCTTCCTGGCGGCAAGTCTTTCTTTTGAGGCGTCGGCGGCAATCGCGTCGCTAACGCTCAAGGGAATACGAACGGCGTTCTCTGCAGAACCTTTAGAAAGAACGCTTCCAAATCGCCGCACGACCTGAGAGGAAAGAGCACGAACTTTTTGAGCGGCTTGAACGTCTCCGTTACGCGCGGCTCGCTCATAATACTGAGCCGCCAAATAGACGTTCTGGGGCGTTCCCTCCCCAACCTCGTAACACTCGGCGAGAGGAGTCAATGCTTCGACAAACCCCTGTTCCGCCGCGCTCTTATAGAGTTCGAAGGCGCGAACAGAATCTCGTTCGACTCCCAATCCATGCCGGAAAAGATACGCAAGGTTGCTTTGCGCGCTTGCAAGCCCCGTTCCTGCCGCTTTTTCAAGCAACTCGACGGCGCGCGCGTAATCGACTTCGCAACCAACTCCGCGCTGACAATTCCAGGCGAGATTAACAAGCGCTTCGGTCAATCCATTATCTGCCGCAGCCTGATACCAGCGATTAGCTTCCGCAGGATTCTTCGGAACGCCAACGCCGTTCTGACAGCAGAATGCAAGATTGTTCTGAGCCTGAGCAAGTCCCTGTTCCGCAGCTTTACGAAACCACCGAGTCGCGGCGCCAGGACTCTTTTTAACGCCCAGACCGTTGAGATAGACCCAACCGAGATTATTTCGCGCGGCGGCAGAACCACGCTCCGCCGCCTTGCGATAATAACGATACGCTTCCAAATCGTTGCGTTTGACGCCAACTCCGTCTGCATAGCACAGGCCGACGTTGTTGAGCGCGACGGCGTCGCCTGAATCGGCGGCGCGCATGAACAGCTCAAAAGCGCGACGTTCATCGCGCTCAACGCCCAAACCGTTCCGAACGCGCCACGCAAGCTCGCACAACGCGCTGGGGTCGCCCTCGTCCGCTGCGGCTGTCAGCGCGCTCAATTCAGTCGTTTCGTCAAAAACCACGATTGAAACCTCCCGCCGAAAGTCCCTCAGTTGTTGTCGCCTGGGAAACTGAAATTACTGCAGAATTCTGCGATCTCTGCGCGAATCTGCGGCGCTACCGCGTCTACGTCGTTGATATTTTTGCAGACACGATCGATCCAGTTAGCGACTTTCTTCATATCGTCTTCCTTCATGCCAACGCTCGTGAGCGCAGAAGTCCCGAGACGTACGCCGCTCGTTTTGGAAGGAGAACGCGTGTCGCCAGGCACCATATTGAAGTTCGCTATGATACCGCATTTGGCAAGCGCCTGAGACGCGTCCTTGCCCGTGAATTCCTCCTGACGGAAATCAAGCAGAAGAAGGTGAGTCTCCGTGCCGCCGCCGGCAATCGGGCGTCCAAGAGCCTGAAGTTCGGCGCAAAGGGCCTGCGCGTTCTTAACGATCTGGGCTCCATAAGCTTTGAATTCATCGGTCTGGGCATACTTGAAGATCGCCGCCATACCGGCAATCGCGTGCATGTGAGGACCGCCCTGAAGGGTCGGAAAAACGCCGCGATCTATCAGATGCGCAAGGTCCCACTTGCTGGTCGGATGATACTTCTCGTGATAGCGGTCCTCGATCCTGGACATAATGAAAGCCGCCCGGGGACCGCGAAGCATCTTATGCGAAGTGCTTGTGATGACGTCGCAATACGGAACAGGGTCAGGGTGCACGCCGGCGACAATCAGAGAATTGATGTGCGCAATATCAGCGACAAGGTACGCGCCAACCTCCTGAGCAATGTCGGCAAACGCGGAGTAATCAAGCTTGAACGGGTAAGCGCTCATACCAACCCAGATGAGTTTCGGTTGTTCACGTTTGGCAATTTCGCGAACTTCGTCCATATCAAGGCGACCAGTTTCCTGGTTAGGACGATAGGGAACCTGAACGTAATCCTTCCCAGAGAAACTAACCTTCCAACCGTGGGTGAGATGTCCGCCGTCGGAAACGGGAACGCCCATAATCTTGTCGCCATTGTCGAGCAAGGCGCGGTATACCGCGTTGTTCGCGGGGGAACCGGAGTATGGCTGAACGTTCATATGCTCGCAACCAAACAGGGCCTTACCACGTTCAATCGCCAGATTTTCAATTTGATCGACAATTTCGTTTCCTTCGTAGTAACGAGCGCCCGGATAACCTTCGGCGTACTTGTTCGTGAGAATGGAACCGCAGGCTTCAAGAACGTTTTCGATCGCATAGCTTTCGGAGGCAATCATCTTAAGAGTCGAACTCTCATATTTCGCCTGTTTCTGGATCAGCTCGTAAATTTCCGGGTCGGTGGACTTAAGATGCGGATAGCGTTCAACGGTCATAATACTTCCTTTTAGGACGATCTCACGATAATGGAAAATGGTCTGTAGTTCCTCTCCCCGTTCGCGGACCAACTCGCCCCGAATCGGTTAAAGAAAAAGCGCTGATTATTATACGGCCTGTCCGAATAAAAGCGAGGGGGCGTCAAACGTCGGTTTTTGAGGAGTTTCTCCCGTGCTCGGGTCTTTACAAAGACGAGATTGTCAGTGTAATTATAGGGACAATGCGTCATAGGTAAAATTGCGCTTTAATCATCTTTCAGGGACAAATAAAATGCCCGATCTCCCTACAGGAATCCATAAAAAGCGATTATTGGGAAACACAGGAATAAAAGTTTCCCCGATCTGTTATGGTTGCGCTTCCGCATACGCTCGCGATTTGATCTCTGATCAAACGGCGATTGAACTTTTTCACAGGGCTTATCAACTCGGCGTTTCCTTTTTCGACACGGGACGCAGTTATGGAAAGGCGGAAGCAAGGGTCGGACAGGCGCTGAAAGCTTCGTCAGAAATTAGACGAGAATCGATTGTTCTGGCAACAAAGTTTGATCTTCAAGAGGTCGGCGGCGGTCATGCGGAACGCCTTGATCTGGACTGGGCCAGGCGTAGCGTCGAAACAAGCCTCAAAACGATGGGAATCGACTATGTCGACGTTCTTTTTGTCCATGAACCCAATCCTCTTGCGCTCAACGACGACAATCTCTTCTCCTTTTTCGACGATCTGAAACGTCAGGGGATCGTTAAAGCCTCAGGCGTTAACACCTTCGACGCAGAAGTCGCCGAACGCGTCGCTCGCGAGAAGCTTCTGGACGTCGTCATGCTTAATCACAATATCGCCGTGCGGCGCGACGAAACAATCCAAAAGCTTTACAACGCCGGCGTCGGCGTTGTAGCGGGTCAAGCGCTGGCGCAGGGGCTTTTTCTCAACGATCTGTTCAAAGTCAGCGTCAAAAAAGACGTCTGGTATCTCATGCGAGCGTTTGGAAGCAAAGCGTCGCGCAGTCTTTTTTTCAAAGCGCGCCGCTATCGTTTCCTGAATAAACTCAAAGGAGTTGACGCCGCGCAACTTGCGCTGAAATTTGTCCTTGACAATCCATTCGTCGCTTCTGCGGCGCTGAGCGCCTGCACGCTTGAGCATCTGACGCGCGACGTTGAAGCGCTCGACGCCACGATTCCCCAAGACGCCCTGATTCGTGTTAAAAACTCCTGAAAATCGCAAGTCGTCATCCTTTTTCACGTCAGTCGAGTCCCCTCCTCGACTGACGTTTTTCATTTCATGACGGAGAATTCCGTCTCGCCCAATCATGAAACCAGTAGTTGGAATCGCCAACGCGACATGCTAAAATATCGTCCGTTCAATGAACGTTACACGTTCTGAACAGCGTCTCATCCCCATTCGACCAACCGTTAAGGAGAAATACCATGAAACATGGGCGTGTCTCAAAGTTAGCGACATTGACGTTAGGACTCACCCTCGCATTATGTTCGGGCGCATCCGCTTTCGCTCAAAACGTTTCCGTCTGGCAAGCAGACGTTTGCGACAAGATTTTTACGGACACGCCGGCAGGCGAAAACACAACCATTAAGTTTAAGGCCGCTGCCAACGAATACGAATCTGCGCTCATTGGAGTCCTCTCTGACGCGGCTATTGACGATCTTAAGATTGAGGTTTCGACTCTTACCGGCGTCGATCAGAACGGTTTAATCCCCTCAGAGTGCGTCCGCGTACGCGAGGTGGGCACGCTTCATCTCGATCACAACACGCCTCAGGCTGACAATATCGTTACCCGTAAAGCGCCCTGCGAAATGCCCGACATTCTCTACGAGCGCGCGACGGTCTCGCTCAATGCGAACGAATCCAAGGGAATTTGGCTCACGCTTTACGTCCCCAAGGGAACCCCTGCTGGAACTTACTCGGGAACGGCGTCGCTGACGTCAAACAGTTTTTCCAGAGAAATCCCGGTTGAAGTTGAAGTTTTCCCCTTCGAATTATCTGACGTCCGCCGACTCTACGCGACAAACTGGTGGTCTCCTGGCAATATTGCGGTTCAACACAAAGTTGACCTCATGAGCGAAGACTACTGGAAGATCCTCGAGAAATACATTCAGAACATGGGCGAACATCGCCAGAATGTCCTTCATCTCTACTGGGTCCCCGGTAATTTTGTCAACGCGTCGATCAACGAGGACGGCTCCTGGTCGTTTGACTTCGACACGCTTGATCGATTGATCGATCTGGCGCTCAAATATGGCGCTCTTGATCGCATTGAACTCAATCACATCGGAAGTATTAACCGTCAGGAACACCGTGTCGATTTTCGCGGAATCTCCGTATATGACGCGAGGAAGAAGGAAACGGTCTCTTTAGGAATCGACGAATGGCTCGAACCGACGCTCAAGGCTCTTTGCAATCATCTTCGCGAACGCGGACTCTTTGAACGCGCGATGATACATGTCGCCGACGAACCTTATCAACCGGACGTCGATTCTTGGCGCGAAGCGTCGAAGCGCATTCGCGCGATCGAACCGGAGCTTAAGCAGATAGACGCGATCGAAGCAATCAATTTTGACGATTGTCTTGACGTGTGGACGCCCAAACTGAGTCATTTTGACCGTTGGCGGAAAGCGTTCGAGGCACGCCGTGACAAGGGCGAGTTCTGGTACTATATTTGCTGTCATCCTTTCGGTGAAACGTACCCGAACCGTTTCATGGACCTGCCTGGGGTTCGTGTGCGCGTTTTGCACTGGATCAACTACTCCGAAGACCTCGTCGGTTATCTCCACTGGGGTTATAACTACTGGCATGGCAATCCGTTTGGTCCTCCGACGAAATCCTATGGGCCTGGCGACACGCACGTCGTCTATCCTGGCGACGGAGGTCCTCTTGACTCGATCCGCTGGGAGGTTGAACGTGAAGGAATCGAGGATTTCGAATATTTAAAACTGCTGGAAGATAAGATTGCCGAGTTCAAGAGCCAATACGCTCCCGACAAAGTCTGGTTCGTTGATCCGAAGAGCCGCCCTATGGAACTCGCGCGCCGCGTCGTACCGTCTCTCACAAACACGACTCTTGACTACAACGTCGTCAATCAGGCGCGGTTGGACGTCGTCAACGAAATTAAAAACGTCGACGGTCCCGTGAAACTGTTCGTTCAGACCTATCCAGAAGACGGCGCGACCGTTTTCATTGGTCCGACGCTCTTCGAAATATACGGTATCACAACCCCTGGCGCCAAAGTGACCATTAACGGAAAACCCGTCGAGGTTGATTCAGACGGTTTCTTCAAGCAAAATCCGGCGTTCTCTGAAGGAGAGAAGGAACTCGAAATCGTCGCAGAACTCGACGGCA
>CACYBR010000321.1 GCA_902772705.1 uncultured Planctomycetota bacterium | reverse complement strand
GAGCTCTTCGAAGAGTTTTGACATGGTCGATATGACCCGGCGCGACGCGCGCGCGTTGTAATCGCCGGGCGCCGAATTTCTGACCTCTGACGACCGCCGCAGATTGCTTCAGTCTGCGGCGGTTTTATTTTTCGGCGAACGCTCCGAGCATGGTTCAGGACAGGAGCTGGTCGCGCCGTCGCTCTTCCGCTTTTGGATATCATGGTTGTGATTGTTAGTTCATTATATCTTGAGGAAGGAACGAAGGGGCGCTTTTCTTTTTACTCGACGAAATGGACTCTGTCATGATCGTTGAAAACGCCAAAAACTTAGGGTAAAATGACCGTAGCATGGCGGTTATTGGAAGTTCCCGTCTGATAGTCGTACAGGCGACTTACGGAGTCAGGCGAGGATTGATTCCGAGTTTGAAACGTCGCCGGTTTTTTCGTAGATAAAAGGAACCTGGAAGGAGCCGGGAACAGAAAGGATAATCTCGTCATGGTTAGTCCTGACGCCATATACTGTCGTTTGCGGCGTCGGGCGTTTAGTCAGAGGGAAAAAGGTGAAGAAGGCATTTTTAGCATTGGCAGTGATCGGCGTTATGACGTGTGGTCTGAGCGGTTGCAGGGACGCCCAGTCTTCAGCGCCCGCTAGCGGGGCGTCGGAAACTGCGTCGTCGACGGCAGAGACTTCGGCAGCCGTCGACGACGCGCCCGACTATTCTCAAAAGACCTGTTGGTATCAGATTCCGGACATTACCAAGGACGTCGACACGTTCTTCATCTATCCGACGGAGTACTTAGCGACCAACGAAGACGATCCCGATTATGCGTCGCTCGATAATCCTGAGATGCTCGACGGCGTCAGGGACGTCGACCACAGGTTCATGGCAAGCGTGTATGAGGACGCTACCAACGTCTTCATACCTTATTACCGGCAAGCCAGCATGCGGGTTCAGATAGACGCATGGAAAAAGACCGGCGACATACGCAACGCGCTTAAAAACAACTCGCCTTACGCCGACATAACCGCCGCGCTGGACTACTACTTCGAAAACTATAACGGCGGTCGCCCGTTCATTCTTGCGTCTCATAGTCAGGGTTCCGGAATCAGTCTGCTTGTTCTTGAGAACTACTTCAAGGAACATGCCGACTACTATAAGCGCATGGCGGCGGCCTATGTCATCGGCTTTTCTGTTACAAAGGACGAGCTCGAAGCCAACCCGCACCTGAAGTTCGCGACTGGAGAGAGTGACGCGGGCGTCATCGTCAGTTGGAACACCGAAGGACCGAAGAACGTGGAGAGTAACGCGCCAAACGCCGCGGTGAGACCGAACGCCGTCAGTATCAATCCGCTGAACTGGAAGCTCGACGACTCCTATGCTCCGGCGAGCGAAAATCTGGGCTCGCTCGTGCTGAACGAGGAAACCGGCGAGACCGAAATCGGCGACGTCGGCGCGGACGCCCAGGTGGTTCCCGAACGTGGCGTGATCGTGACGAACGCCGACTACGAACCCATGACGGGAATGCCCGAGGTTTTCGGACCCCAGAGCTTCCACAACGGCGACTATATTTTTTATTACAACAACATCAAGGATAACGTGGCAAAGAGAATTGCCACGTATCAAAGCGCGGCAAAGTAAGGGCGCCACGCTCGACGCTGTGATCGAAGGGACCTTCACGCCGACGAACGACGCCGACGCGCTTCTCGACGAAATCTTCGCCGATTTCTTTGAGGAAGAGCTCTTCGAAGAGGCGTGATTCGCCTCGAATCAACCGACGCGCGTTGTGAACGGCAAGCGCCCGTCCTGACTCTTTTCCTCTGAATCAACCGTCGCAGACTTCGGCGTTCTGCGGCGGTTGATTTATTGACGGGACAAAAAACTGACGTTTAAATTTCTCTAATGAAAAAAAAACTTTATCTGATTATTGGACGTTCGTAACCGTTGACGCCGCGTTCGCGTTGAAGTAAGATGACTCAGTCGCGCCAGGAGAGCCGTTCAGGAACGAGCGGGCTCCGCCGCCGGCGCTCATGGACAGGAAGAAGATAAGGAGCGACGCCTTGAAATCCGCTGATTCTAAAAGTCGTAAGATTGTTTCCCTCTGGTTCATTTCGTTCGTCCTGCTATTCTTTTTATATCCTCTTTCGTTAGCGGGGCTTTTTTGGATTCATGTTCATCCCGTTCTGCTTTCGGGCGACTTCTTCTGGTCGTCGTTTCTGACGTTTGAGGATCTGTCGCCGCTGAATAAAGTCGTCGCCGTATTGTGCTGGCTGGGGATGCTCGCGCCGCTTGTCGCCTTTACGATCGTTCTGGTTTCGCTCGTAAAATGTCGCCGTTTTTGGGGCGTTTTGGGCAGAACGTGTTTTATGGCGCTATGTCTGTTGTTCTTCTGGCCGGTTTTTTGCGAACTCGCTCTGGGCGCGACGCATTTTCTGTCGGCGCGTCAGTATTCCGACTTTGCCGGCGCCGTCGAGGCGCGCGAGCCGGAACGCGCGATCAGAATTGCCGATAGTCTCAAGGTCAGGAGACCCGCAGGATACTATGACTATGGTCTTCGCGCCAAGAGCGTTTGTCAGGGACTCGCGCATGAGCTCAATGGAGAGTATGAGACGGCGCGACAATGTTACGGCGACTGCGATCTGACGCCGGGGTCTGGAACGACGTTCCTCTATTCCTGCCATGCGCGAGTCTTTTATAAGGAAGGCAAGCTGTTTGAAGCGTTTCAGGCGTATTGCGGACTGGCGGAGCTGGCGATACAGACCAGAAATGATTTTCTTCGTCTTTCGGTCGAGCCGTCGCGAGCGGACGAGATTTGCGCGCAGCTTGCCAAGAGACGCGTTTTGCTCTGGGACGGCAAACGGTCCGGCGCGCCGATCGCGCCCTTTGACGACTACGACGCGTTTCTGACTTTCATCGAGAGCGAATACGAGAAGGTCGAGGAGCCGGAAGCGTACAAGAGCGCCGTCGATTTCTGGCGTGAAATTGCTCCCGTCGATATTGCCGTCAACGCGCCTCTGTGTCGACCGATCGACGCGTTGAGAAAAACCGTCGGACTCGGGACCCGACACATGCCGCTCCATGAATTCTGTCAGGGAGACGCGGATTATCTGAGCAGTCCCTTCTTCTGGGCGAAGGCGCAACTCGACGCCAGAAATCAGCGGCAGTGACGCGCCTTCCTTGAGATCGTCGAAAAAGAGGAACGTTCCGTTTTCAAACCGAACGTTCCTCTTTTTTTCAGGCGCGCGACGTCGACCCGATCATGACGTTATTCGCCTGAGCCGTCGGGGTCCCACTCGTTGTACTTGCCCGGAAAACTGGAGTTCAGCGACGCCCAGAACGGACGCTGACGGTCGCAGCGCGTTCTCGCGTCCTCGAGCATGACGCGTGAACTGGGCGGCACCCTTCCGTTTTGCGGCGTGAGCTTCTTACCGTTAAAGACGACTTCGATTTTACGGTCAAAGTCGACGATTTCGGGCGAAAGGAAGACGACCCCGCGGTCGGCGCCGGAACGGATGCGCACGCTGTTGTTGACGATTTTGAAGAATTCCGTCTTGGCTGGATGGTAACTTGGCGCGATCGTGCCGGCGAAGAGCGGATCGAGCATCGTCGTCGGGCTGAAGTCGAAGAGCTCGGCGCACCAGAAGAAATTGTCCCACGGACGCGCGGAATATGCGACGCGCTCGTCGAGCGAGAAGAATTTCCGCGACCGCATGTTCATCCATTCAAAGACGCGCGTTGTTTCCTCCGAAAAGGTTTCGGAGCCGCGCCCCTTAAAGAGCACGTACGTCATATCGAAGGGCTTCGAGAGGTCCATTCCCCAATCGAGCGTCGGGCGGCTCGCAACGATCTTGCCGCCGTCGAGCTCGCCGCCGATTCCATAGACGGGCACGAACTCCGCGTTTCGTTTCAGGAGCGCGGACATGAATTTCGCCTCGCCGCAGATCGGAACGACTCCCGCCCAGAGATCAGGATGACCGAGCGCGATATCCCACGCGGCGTCGCCCCCCGACTGGAAGCCTGCGAGAAAGACGCGGTCCGTGTCGATCGAGAAGGCGCGCTCCGCGTCGCGCAGGCAGTACAGGGTTGCGGCGCAGGCGATGGCGGAGTAGTCGTAATGCTGGGAGCGTTCAGCCCATTTGGGCGCGATCACGATATAACCGTATCGCGACGCCTGACCGTAGCGCTCATAGACCTTCTTGCCATGCTCGTTCGTCTTTTCGATCCATGGTCCGCACCACCAGTTAAGCTGCTGGAGAGGGGTGGATCGTTCGCCGTGAAGGGAGACGATCGTTGGATATTTTCTGTTAGGATCGTATTCCGGCGGGAGTTGGACGCAGTAAGTAAAAGACTTGCCAGCCTGAAAGGAAGGAACCGAGAGCTCGTACTGACTCGGGGTTTCTCTTGCGGACCGCGGCGGACTCTTGGGCGGCTTCATCGTCTCAAGTATCAGACTGACCTGCTGGGGCGAGGACGCTTCTTCCGCGCGGATCTGATCCCACAGCTCCTGACGCTGGGGCGGTCGCGTTTCGAGGAGATAACGGCGCGTCAGCTGTCGAACGCGCCAGAGCGAGACGGCGACCTCGAGACGATTGTCCGCGCCGACGTTTCCGACGATCCATCCGCTCAAACCGACGGCGAGGCGCTGCGCGTCGTTGAGCGACTCGTCGAGCTCCGCCTGCTCAAAGGCGGCGAAACGTCCCAGCGTGTTGGCGTTGAGCTCGCGCGAGATCTCGCCCACGATCGAATTCGCGGCCTTTTTAAGTTCTTCGTCTTCGACCTTTTCGACGAGTTCCCTGAGTCGCTCGATCGTCTTGAGGCGCTTGGCGTCTTCCGCTTCATATTCGCGACGCAGACGGCGAATCGCCTGTAATTTTTCCGGCGAGACGCGGTCCGTTTCAAACGTTTCGAGGAGTTCGCGCACCTTCTTATGCTGGCCGGCGGCGCGGCGCAGTTCCAGCTCGTTGACGAGCCGTTCCGCCGCCATCTGTTTGATGAGTCGCAGCGCGACGTCGAGTCTTGCGCCGTTTTCCTCGACGTTCTGAAAATCGTCGATAATCTCCTGAAGCTCCGCCGCCGCCTGTTCGTAGAGCGCCGCCTGAACGTAGAACTGGTAAACGCGCAGCCGGTCTTCCAGAGATTGCGCGTCGATTTG
>CACYBR010000320.1 GCA_902772705.1 uncultured Planctomycetota bacterium | reverse complement strand
GTCTTTCTTAACGCGTTCGCGCAAGGTATGCAGAGCGGCGCGCGAGGCGCGACCGACGACTTCGTCAAAAACGGCGTCGGCGACGCGTTCATCGCCTGGGAAAACGAGGCGATTCTCTCCAAATCCTATTCAGGCGACGCGCTGGAAATCGTCGTGCCCGAGATCTCGATTAAAGCGGAGCCGCCCGTCGCGCTCGTCGATACCGTCGTCGACGCCAAGGGCACGCGCGACGTCGCCGAAGAGTATCTCAACTACCTCTACTCCCCCGAAGCGCAGGAACTCATCGCCAAAAACCATTATCGTCCGTCCTCTGAGGAGATCCTGGAAAAATACCGCGCCGACTTCCCGGATATCAAGCTCTTTACGGTCGACGAAGTCTTTGGCGGCTGGCAAAAAGCGCAGGCGGAGCATTTCAACGAGGGGGGCGTCTTTGACAAAATGCTCCTTGAATACGCCCAAAAACGATGACGTCTGCACGCGGAGTTCGAAATGAAATTCGTTCAACACAGCGTTCTGCCCGGCTTTAATATCACGATGGGGTTCACGATCACCTATTTGTGTCTGATCGTGCTCATTCCTCTTGCGGGACTCTTTGTCTTTTCCGCAGGAACGCCGTTTGAGAAAGTGTGCGAGATCATGTCGAACCTGCTGGTCAGACGCGCGTTTTTTCTCACATTCCGCACTGCGTTCCTCGCCGCCTGCGTCAACGCGTTCTTCGGTCTCATCATCGCATGGACGCTCACGCGATACCGTTTTCCTGGCCGACGCGTTCTCGACGCGATGATCGATCTGCCGTTCGCGCTTCCGACCGCCGTCTCGGGAATCGCCCTCGCGAGGATCTATTCCGACACGGGCTGGATCGGGCGGTTTCTGCCTTTTGGGATACGCAATACGGAGATTGGCGTCACGCTTGCGCTCGTCTTTATCGGCCTGCCTTTTGTCATCAGAACGCTCCAACCGGCGCTTGAGGAACTTGACAAAGAGGTCGAAGAGGCGGCGGCGAGCCTGGGCGCGACCCGCTGGCAGACGTTCCGTCGCATCGTTTTTCCATGCGTGCTGCCCGCGCATATCAGCGGCTTCGCGATGGCGTTTGCTCGCGCGCTGGGCGAATACGGCACCGTTATCTTTATCGGCGGGGTCATCCCGGGCAAAACGCAAACCATCTCGACGATCATCTTCGAGAAGGCGGAGGAGAACAACCTTCAGGCGGCGGCGATCATCGCGCTCGTAACGCTGATTCTCTCGTTCCTGCTCATGCTCTTCATCAACGCCGTTCAGGTATGGGCCAATCGCAGAACGATGACGGTATGACCCTGACGGTCAAATGCTCTTGAACAACCTGCCAAAAAAGGTCACAATCGGGCGGGGTCGCCTCGCGTGGATCGCGCGGCGTTCCCGTCCGTTTTTTACCGAAAAAAATCGCAACCATTTAAGGAAACTTCAATGACGACGTCGAAATCCATTCAGGAACTCGCCCCGTGGGAAGAAGCGCCGACGGCGCTCGTCGACGACGCGACGGAATCCGCCGGTCTTTCTGAATTCAACGAGTTCGGCGAACCCGATCCCGACGACGGTCCGATTCCTCCGGAAAAAGAACCGCTCATCGACGAGATCGCGTCCGAATACGTTGGATTCTGGAATCTCCTCGTGAGCAAGACGAACTGGGAAAAAGGCAAGGTCATCCACTCATGGCGCGCGAAACTCAAGGAAGCGGGTCTTCCGCGTCGCGTCTACTCCGACGAGGCGATCTCCCAACGAATTGGCAACGTCTCGCCCCAGCACGTCGGACGTCTCCGGCGCGTCTTTGAACGTTTCGGCTCCAAACCGACGCTCCCGAATCTCTACTGGAGCCACTATCAGGCGGCGCTCGACTGGGACGACGCCGACGAATGGCTCCAAAGAGCGTCCGCCGAAAAACTCTCCGTCGCCCAAACTCGCGTCGCGCGATGGGAAAAATACGGTCCGACGCTACAAACCAAGCCAAAGGACGAGGATATCGTCGACGCGGAGCAGGACGAAGACGTCAACCCGTATAACGATTCCAACGCCGAAGAAACCGTCTCCGGGCACGGAACCAAAACGACAAAGGACGACGCCGAAAAGGAAAAAGTCAAAAAAACAAAGAAGCAGAAGAAGGACGATCCGCTCGGAGAATTCTCTGGCAAATCAGAACCCTGGGAAGCAAACGGACCCGCGTCTTTCACGACCGCCGAGGTCCTCGACGCCTTCTCCAAGCTTGAGCCGCTCCCCGCCGATCTGGCGGAAGCCTTTGAAACTCTCAAGGTCGCGATCCTTACCCGTAAACTCGAAAAATGGGCCGACGTCACGCCCGTTTTGGTCGCTCAGTATATCAGCGAAATCAAACGTCTCCTCGTCTCCGAAGAAGCCTGACCCGATCAGCCAACGTTACGGCGTCCCCATGAAAAACAGCATCGCACAAAACCGTTTCTGTTTCACGCGTCTCGCGGCGCCGCTCCTGATTCTCGCGTGCGCGTTTTTGACGTTCGCGACGTCAGGTTGCGCGACGTTAATGCTCGCGCCGCGCTTCAACGCCGCTGATCACAGGTTCGAACTCGACCGTCCTTACGGTTCGCCGGTCCTGAGCGCCAACGCCTCGCAAATCCTGCGCGAAAACGCGATCCCGACTCCGTCAAACGTCGACGAACTCTCTAAATTGCGCGCGCTCGTCGATATGAGCGCCACTCCCGACCTCGTCTACGCCTATGCCGAAACGGCGTACCTTCAGGCGCGAAAGCTCGAAAAATCACATCCGCTTCAGGCGCAGCGTCTTTACGCCGACGTTATGCTCTTCTCATGGCATTTTCTCTTCAATCCCGCGCTCTCCAACGCCCACGATCGCGCGACCTGGAACGGACAGCTCGCCGACGTCGTCCTGCTATACAACGGAGCAAGCGAACGATTCCTGCATCTTGCTATCGAGGAATCGTCCACGCGCCAGGGCGTTGAGTTCCCATTTCAGCATGACAAGCTCGCCGAAATCAAAACGGAGTCGGGGACGATTCTGGTGCGAAGCCACGTCGAGCCGGGGGGATGGAACCCTGACGAATACGGCGACTTCCGCGTCGCGGCTGACTGCGCCGTCGACGCGTTGAGCTTCGACTGTCGTCAATCGGGCTTCGGCGTTCCGCTCGTCGTCGAACGTCGCGCAGGTTCTCAGACAAACCGCGTCGAGGAAAAATACTATCCCCCGGCGATCCTTTTCCCCGCTACCGCCGTACTGCGCCCCAATCCCGCGACGCCGCTCGGTTCGCTTCCACCGATCGACCCCAACGCCCCAACCTACCCCGGCGACGCCGATTTTACCCTCGACGTCTTTGATCCTTTCACGACGAGCGACCTCGTGGAAAGCGGAAGATCGTTCCCGCTTGAAACCGATCTTACCACGCCGCTGGCTTACTCCCTCGCCACGAACGATCGGGTCGCCAGCCGCGTCGCGCGAAAGAGCCTGCTCAAGCCCGAGGAGCTCCAGCAAACGGTCAAAGTCGGCAAAACTCAGGAAGAACGTCAGCTTCAGGGGCTATACCTCCTTGAGCCTTACGACCCCAACAAGATTCCCGTCGTTATGTCGCACGGACTCGCGTCGTCTCCCGTCACATGGGTCGAGATGTACAACGCGCTGCGCAGCTCCAAAGGACTCCGAAGCGGCTACCAGTTCATGTTCTTCTTCTATCCGACCGGCCAGCCCTTCTGGGCGTCGGCGGCGACGCTCCGTCATGAACTGCGCGAGTTTCGCGAGGTCGTCGATCCGGAACATACGCCGGGACCGCTCGACGACGTCGTCCTCATTGGGCACAGCATGGGCGGTCTCGTCTCGCGAATGCAGGTTCAGGCGAGCGGCTCCCTGATCTGGAACGTCGTTTCGTCCAAGCCGATCGATTCGTTTAATTTTGACGAGGAAGCGCGCCAGAAGCTTGAAGACTGGTTCTTCTTCGAACCGAATCCGTCGGTCAAGCGCGTCATAACAATCGCGACGCCTTTCCACGGCAGCGAGTTCGCCAACACGTTCACGAACTGGCTCGCGGAACACGCCATCACCGTTCCACAGACCGTCGCGACCGTCCTCACGTCGACAGCCAACCTTACCGCCGGCTTCGGCAGGAAGAAAGCGATCGACGATTTCGACTCGACGCTGCTATCCATCTCGACGAGCGTCGAATCGCTCGATCCCAACTGTCCCATTTTCAAGGTCCTCGACGAGCTTCCGATTCCGTCAGACGTCGCGCTCGACAACATCGTCGGCGTCCTGCCGCAACTCGAAAACCGCAGGTTTAACCCTAAAAAAAGCGACGGCGTCGTCGATTTTGAAAGCGCGCACCGCGACGACGTCGAGCTCGAAGTGGAAACGCCTGCGGCCCATACCACCGTCCACACTCACTTCGACGCCATCAATCAAGTGCGAAGTCTGCTCGTTCGACATCTGGCTCTTTATTCTCCTCCCGTCGACCCTCGAGGTCAGACGACGAGCGCCGCCGGCGCGCCGGCGGCTTACGTTCAGGGCGCCGTCGGACCTGAACGTCCCGCTGGCTTCGACGAACGTCCTCGCCTGACGACGACCTCCCCCCAGACCGTCGCGAACGCTTACGGTCCCTCATACGACGCGTCTGCTCACGCGACTGCGTTCGGTCCTTCCCTTCCCCCGGAACTCAACGCCGCGCCCTTAACGCAAAACACGTTCGGAGACCCGACGGCGCTGGAGTCCTCCGGAGTCGTCGGACCACAGACGCCGTTCCAGTAAGAAACGCCGTTGATTCCTCTGCGGCTAATTACCCTCAAACGCTCCAATCGCAATATCGTCCGCCCAAGATTCAGGCGTTCCCGAAACAGAAAGGAACAGAAATGATCGACGCGCCCGTTTACGTCGTCCCGCTTTCACGTTTGACCGCGACGGAAGCGACGCCCCCCGGCTCGAAAAGCGTCACGAACCGCGCGCTGCTGCTCGCGGCGCTCGCCGACGGTCGCTCGACTCTTTCAGGCGCGCTCGACGCGGAAGACACGCGCGTCATGCTCAACGCGCTCCAAACGCTCGGAATCGACGCGTCCTTCGACCCGGAAACGCACGTTGCGACCGTCGTCGGTCAGGGGGGCGCGTTCCCGAATAAAAACGCCGAACTCTACGTCGGCAACAGCGGGACGACGGCGCGCTTTCTCACCGCCGCGCTCGCCTTCGCCAAAGACGGAGAGTACCGAATCGACGGCAAGCCGCGAATGCGCGAACGACCCATTGGCGACCTTCTGACCGCGCTGCGCGAACTCGGAGTCGACGTCGTCTCGGAAGCGAACAACGACTGTCCTCCCCTGAAACTCAAAGGACGCGACGTCGCCGCCAACCCGAACTTTCCCGAACGCGTGACGATCGCCGCCGACGTCTCGAGTCAATTTCTCAGCGGACTCCTCATGGCGGCGCCTCTTGCGCGACGCGCGTTCGACGTCGCGATCGACGGCGCGCTTGCGTCGCAACCCTACGTCGCAATGACGCTCGCGTGCATGCGCGCTTTTGGCGTCGACGTCTGGTCGGACGACGATTTCCGGCTCTTCAACGGCTTCACAAACGGCTACTACCGCGGGAGGGACTACGCGATCGAGCCCGACGCCTCCGCCGCAAGTTATTTCTTCGCGCTGCCGGCGATTCTCGGCGGCTCCATGACCATCCGCAACCTCTCGAGAAACGCGCTTCAGGGCGACGTCGTGTTCGTCGATATCCTCGAAAAAATGGGCTGCATGACGACATGGCGCGAAGATTCCATAACCGTCGAACGTCCACGAAACGAAAAAGGCGAGCTTGTCCCGCTGCGCGGAATCGAAGTCGATATGAACGGATGCAGCGATCTCGTCCAGACTCTCTCGGTCGTCGCGCTCTTTGCCGAATCGACCACCGTT
>CACYBR010000319.1 GCA_902772705.1 uncultured Planctomycetota bacterium | reverse complement strand
GTCATGGCGCGCCTCAACCGCGAACTGGGGGTCATCAGCAAGCTTGGGTTCCCGAATTACTTCCTTATCGTGTGGGACTTCGTTCGCGAAGCGGAAGCGCGCGGGATCCACCGCACCGCGCGTGGTTCC
Source organism: uncultured Planctomycetota bacterium (assembly GCA_902772705.1). Taxonomy (GTDB): domain Bacteria; phylum Planctomycetota; class Planctomycetia; order Pirellulales; family Thermoguttaceae; genus RUG369. Next base: position 4,394 of record CACYBR010000319.1, on the reverse strand, counting down.
GGCGTTGGCGCGCTCGTATGCTACGCGCTGAACCTCTCGCACGTCTGCCCGCTTGAATTTGACCTGCTCTTTGAACGTTTCCTCGACGAAAACCGCCTGGAGGCGCCCGATATCGATATCGATTTCGAGCAAAGCCGCCGCGGCGAGATTATCGACTACGTCAAGGAACATTATGGGGAAGAAAAAGTCGCGCAGCTGGGCGTCTTCGGCACGATGGCGGCGAAGCTCGCGATTCGCGACTGCGGACGAGCGCTCGGCATGCCGCTGTCGCTGGTCAACGACGTCGCCAAACTTGTGCCGTCCGGCCCTAAGATGACGCTCAAAAAGGCGTTCGAACAAAATCCCGAACTCGTTAAACTGTACGAGGAGAACGCCGACGTTCAGGAGCTCGTCAACTATGCGCGCAAGGTCGAAGGTCTGGCGCGAAACGCGGGAACTCACGCGTGCGGCGTCATCATTTCCCAGCGCGCGCTCACGGATTTCGTTCCGGTCCAGAAGCTGGCTGGCAAGAAAGACGTCGTGACGCAGTGGCAGGGCGCGGAAGTCGAAAAGGCCGGACTCCTTAAGATGGACTTCCTCGGACTGCGCAACCTGACGATTCTCGCCGACTCCGTGCGTATCATCGAGGAAACGACCGGCAAGAAGATCGACCCCTACAATCTTCCGCGCGACGACGAGGAGACATACGCGCTGCTGTGTCGCGGCGAAACGAAAGGCGTCTTCCAGCTCGAAAGCAGGGGAATCCGCGATCTGCTCGTCAACATGCGTCCCGACAACATCCGCGATATCATCGCGGTCCTCGCGCTCTATCGTCCGGGCCCCATTGAAGGAGGAATGATCGACGAATACGTCAACGTTAAACACGGCCGTAAAAAGGCGACCTACCTGCACCCCGTGCTCGAGGAAGTCCTCGCGGAGACGAACGGCGTCATGGTCTATCAGGAGCAGATCATGCGCATTCTCAACAAGCTTGGACGCATACCGCTCTCGAGTTCATACACGTGCATTAAGGCGATCAGTAAGAAGAAGCACGAAAAGATCGCGAAATTCAACGAGGATTTCGTCAGAGGGGCGCAGGAAAACGGACTGACGGCGGAAAAGGCGCAGGAACTCTTCGAATTAATCAAAAAATTCGCGGGTTACGGCTTCAACAAGTCGCACTCGACGGCTTACGCGAACGTCGCGTATACGACGGCGTATCTGAAGGCGCACTATCCGGCGGAGTTTATGGCGGCGCTGCTGTGCAGCGACATTTCCGGTCGAAACTTCACGAAACGCGACAAGACGGTCGAGCACATCGACGACTGCGTCCGAATGGGAATCGAGGTCGTGCCGCCCAACGTCAATCTCTGCAACTCCGTGTATCGCGTCGCCGACGGCAAGATCTATTTCGGTCTGACCGCGATTAAGGCGTGCGGCGAAGACGCGATGGCCGAGATCGAACGCGCGCGCGCCGAAGGCGGACCTTTCCGCAATATTTTCGATTTCTATCAGCGAGTCAACCCGAAACTCGTGAGCCGTTCGACCGTTGAAGCGCTCGTCAAATGCGGCGCGTTCGACTGTTTCGGCGCCAGACGCGAACAGCTCATGCTACTCATTGACAAAGCCCTCAAGAGCGCGCAACAGGCGGCGCTCGATCGCGAACGTGGTCAGATGAGCTTCTTCGGGATGGACGACGCGATGAAAAACGAGCGCGACGATTCTGCGGAGACGCTACCCGACGTTCCCGAATGGAGCGAAAAAGAACGCGCCGTTTACGAAAAAGAGACGCTCGGCTACTACGTCACGGCGCATCCGCTCGGCGACTGCCGCGAAACGCTGGAACTCTTTGCCACGTCGACGGTCAAAGTCGCGGAAATGCCAAACCGCGCCGCCGCGACGATCGGCGGCGAAATCTCCGACGTGCGCGTCATGACCTCGCGTAATCCGAAACCGGGTCGACCCAATACGTTCGCGTTCTTTCAAATTGAAGACCTTGACTCAACGATGCGCTGCGTCGTATGGGCGGACGCTTACGCCAAATACAGCGAGTTCGTTCGCAACGAAACCGTCGTCTTTCTTCGTGGTCGCGTCGATAAAAAAGAGTCTAACGTTGAGAACGAAGACGGAGAACGCGAGATGGAGGTCACCTTCTTCGTCGACGAGATCATCCCTTACGAAAACGCCGCGTCGCAACTTTCGCGAGGCGCGGCGGTCGTCCTTAAGGAAGAAGTCGCTCAGAGCGTCGGAATCCGCACGCTATACGACGTGATGCGAACCTATCGCAACGGCCGCGACGGAAACGCCCCGGGAGCCGACCTTGAAATCTGGCTGGAATTGCGCAACGGAACACGAGCGACCTTCAAGTGCTCTGAATTTAAAATCAATCTGTGCAACGAGATGCGGGCTCGCGTTGAAGCGTCCTTTGGCGAGCGGTCCTTCCGACTGTTGCCCGCGCCTGTGAAATCGTACCGTTCTGACGAACGACGCAACCAGCATTGGCGAAAGAATTCGAATTAGCGCCGTCTTTACCGTTCCCTTTTCGCAAACGCTCCGATCTCATTCGAGGTCGGAGCGTTTTTTAGCGGAAACGCTCTTGAAAGCGCTCGCGTTTTTATGACAATTATCATAGCTCGTCCTCATAATGAATCCCTCGTCCAAATCCTTTCCCCGCTCAATAGATAAGGGAGTCGTCATGAAAAAGGAAAAAAATGAGTCCTCGCTGGAAGAACTCTACGCGCCGCCAACGTCGTCAGACGAAACCTCTTCTGAAAGCGCCGCAGAAAGATGGTCCGTCGGGCTCGTGATGGACGTTGTCCTGATTATCGCCACGATCCTTGCGTCGACGTCGTGGATCTTATTGGCGAGATTTGCCGACCACAATCCCCTAAACCTGCCTTCCGCGACAATAGAGACGCTCGACGCGATCGTCAAATGTCTCTATAACGTCCTCCGCTATTTGGGGGGGGGGATTCCACTCGTCGCCGTTCCCGTAAGAATAATCGTGTTTATAGCGACGGTCAGAAGAGGAACGGCGTTGAGAGTAGAATGGTGGACGTTCTGGACTTACGTCGCCGTCGTTGGGCTCATATGGGTAAACCCGGTTGTTTAAGGGCGACGCTCCGCGCCCGTGTCTGTTCAAACGCCGCGTAATCGCTTTTACAAGCTTGGGAAACATGAAAGCGTCCTGGCGTCTCCCACGGCGTTTTTTATCAGAAAACCCTTGAAATTGCGCTCGCTGTTTCGATAATTGCCATAGGTTGTCGCTTAATAAATCGTTCGCCCAAGTCTTTTATCCCGAACAGGAGACGTCGCGATGGAAGAAGAGAAGAAAGAACCAACGCTGGAAGAGCTCTACGCGCCGCCGACGTCAACCGACAAACCTCGTCTGGACAAAAAGAGAAAGATTACTGTCGGATTCGTTATGGACTGTGTTTTTACAGGCCTCGTCCTTCTCGGGATGCTCTTATACAGCGCGTCTCAACCTATGTTTTCTTCTTTTGAAAACCTCGCGGGGTGGCTCGCCTTCTCCGGCTTCACTCTATTCGCTCTATCTCCACTCGTCGCCTTTCCTATACGATTCGTCACGGCGCTGATCGCAATTCCCACGCGTCGCGCGTCTTTAATGGAAGTTTATTCTTTCGCCGTCTATGTTGCGACGTGGTTGTTTTTCTTTATTAGCTGGATGAAGCACACGGGCTGGGATATGCTTATGTCCGTTTGATCAGACTCGCGTTGCAACCCTCTTTGAAATCGCCGGAATTAACGTCAGATGCTTGACAGTCGCTCGTCATTTTTGATAATTGCTCAAAAGCGATTCATCCTGTTTGGAGAACCTGCGATGGAAGAAGAGAAGAAAGAACCAACGCTGGAAGAGCTCTACGCGCCGACGACGTCAACCGACAAACCTCGTCTGGACAAAAGGAGAACGATCACTGTCGGATTCGTTATGGACCTTGTTTTTACAGGGTTCGCTCTGTTCGGGTTGCTCCTGTGCATTGTGTCTGATTGTATCATGAATTCCCGCGGAGGCGCTTGTACGGACTTCTCGGAAGCCTGCGCCTTTTTCAGCGCTCTTCTGACCCTCTCTCTTCCCTGGATCGCCGTTCCGTTACGTTTCGTCACGGCGCTGATCACGATTCCCACGCGTCGCGCGTCTTTGAAAGAAGTATATTCTTTTGTCGCTTACATGGCGGCAACGTTTTTTGCTTTCGTTATTCTCATGTCGTCCAGAAGCTGGGATTTGCTCATGTCCGTTTGATCAGACTCGCGTTGCAGCCCTCTGTGAAATCGCCGGAATTAACGTCAGACGCTTGTCTGTCGCTCGTCGCTATTTTATAATTGTTCAAAAGCGATTGTTATACGACGACCGTCTGTAATCTATCCTGTTTGGAAAACGTGCAATGGAAGAAGAG
>CACYBR010000318.1 GCA_902772705.1 uncultured Planctomycetota bacterium | reverse complement strand
CTGATGGTAAAGAGTATCCTCGTGAAACTTACGATATTCGATCAACGTCGCTTCTACGTCTTGAAGAACAAGGTTCGACTGTCGTGAATCCTTGAACGCGCCTCCAGCGTTGGTCAGCCTCTCCATTTCGGAATGAAGGGAGTCAAGAGCGTCTCGCCAGATTTCTTCCCGGCCTCTTTCCTCGAAACATTCGTAAAGGGCGTTCCAAGCCTTCAGAAATTGAACGTCGAGACTTCCGGAAGAAAAATTCAAGTACCCCAAAATATCGCAAACCAGGGTCTTCTCTTTCTCGTTCAAATCGATAATAGCCATTGGATCGTCCACCGTATTCGGGAAAGTCTAAAACTAAACGCGAAAACCATATAATCCGGTAAAACGTCGCTTCTCATGACGCGGCGTTCCGCGAAATCGTAATGAACGCCATCGATCGTTCAAAACGTAATCCCATTTTCATAATGGTAGAGCGCTTTCCTTTTTCAACTAGGGGGTAAGTCGGGATAACTCTGAATCAAACTCACTTTTCGAGATCATCTTCCACACTTTCTCATCAGTTGAAGCTTTCAAAGTCCCTTTTCAAGAATGGGTTAGGTTGAAATACGCCTAACGACGTCTCTAAAACCACATTTAACAATGTGGTCTGTCACGAGACCAGCGTTCGACACAATCTCATCTCTCACACACTGTTACAATCACATTATCTAAAAACACTCGAGCTTGAATAATTCGTCTTTAGAGTCGTCGATAAGAAATTTCGTTCTCATTCGTGATAGCCATGTTTTCACGATATTTATAAAACGGTTGAAATCGTGGTGCAAAACGGTAATAATGAAGAAACAAACGGACGTAAATCGTCTGTCTCGCACGTCGACAATTCTCGCGAATTTGTCTAAGGACGTGTAAACCGCATCGTAAGAGGAGTAAATCATGAATCGTCTAAATATCTCCCGTAGAAACTTCATTAAACAGACCGCGTTGGGAATGGGCGCTGGTTTAGTCGTCGCTCGAAGTTTTCCCTCGCCGGCAGTCGCGAAAGACGCCAACACACTTTCCAAACTTAACATCGCCCATGTTGGAATCGCAAGACAGGGAGCCTTCAGTCTCAATGGTTGCTCCAGCGAAAATCAAATCGCGTTATGCGACGCCAATCAGCAGTATCTTGACGCCGTTAAAAAAGATAGACCCAACGCCAAGCTTTACACGGATTTTCGCGACATGCTCGATGAAATGGGCTCCAAACTTGACGCTATCGTCGTCGCAACGCCCGATCATACTCATGCGGTCGTCGCCGTCGCCGGCATGAAGCTCGGTCTTCACTGCTATTCGGAAAAACCCCTTGGACATGATCTCTATCAGATTCGCAAAATGCGTGAGATTGCCCGAGAAAAAAATCTCGTCACGCAAATGGGGACGCAAATTCATGCCGGCGACAACTATCGACGCGTTGTTGAACTGGTTCAATCCGGGGCAATAGGCAAAGTCAAGGACGTTAAGATATGGTGCTCCAATCGCTACATTGGCAAGCCCAAATCAGAAGAAAAAACGCCCTGTCCCGAAAACATTAACTGGGACGTCTGGCTTGGTCCCGCCAAAGAACGTGATTACGATCCTCGTCTGATTCCAGGGACATGGAGAAGCTACTGGGAATTTGGGAACGGCGCCATGGGCGATATGGGATGTCATTACCTTGATCTGCCTTATTGGGCGCTTGGTCTCGACAAAACGGCGCCGACGTCTGTCGAAACAACGGCGCCTCGTCCGGCCGACGCCGAAATCTGCGGCTATGATCTCACTGCCAAATACGTTTTCAAGGGAATTGGTAGCGACGACGAGCCGCTCACGCTTTCATGGCAGGACGGCGAGGCGCGGCCTGACTGTCTTAAAGAGTTTGGTTTGGAAGAATACGGCGCCGGCGTTCTGTTCTTCGGTACTGATGGAATCCTCTTTGCAACCTACACGGAACATGCCCTCCTCCCCAAAGAGAAATTTGAAGGTTTTGAACCGCCAGCCCAGACCATTCCAAAGTCACTTGGGCACCACGCTGAGTGGATTGACGCGATCAAGAAAGGCAAAGGATGTGAAGAAGGTTCTACGACCTGCCGCTTTGAGTATTCCGGAAAGCTCGCAGAAACCGTTTTGCTCGGTTGCTTTGCGTATCGATGTGGTCAGAAACTCGAATATGACGCAGACAATATGAAAGCCGTCAACTGTCCGGAAGCTGACAAGTACTTCAGGCAATATTGTCGACCAGGCTGGGACGTTTGAGTCTTACCGTGAGCGTCAGAAAACAAAAGAGGGCCCGACGCGGCAACGTCGGGCCTTTTTTGCGAAAGTCGCGCCCCAAAAGCGGCAATCAAATCCCGAGAACGTCATTCCTCATATTTGATTTCGAGGACTTCAAACTTCTCCAATCCACGCGGAACCTTAATCTCAGCGATCTCGCCAAGCTTTTTCCCCATAAATCCACATCCAAGCGGACACGTGCTGAGAATCTTACCCTTTGCAAAATCCTCATCGCCAGCGCCGACAAGTTGATAGGTAAAGGTACGATTATCTCGAAGACGTTTGACGACAATCGTCGCGCCAAAGCGAATTTCATCGTGGCGAACTTTGGAAGCGTCAAGAATCAAAGCGCGAGCCGCGCGGCTTTTAAGATCGCTGATCTTTGCCATAAGCAAACTCTGACTTTCGCGAGCTCCATGATACTCGGCGTTTTCTTTGAGGTCGCCTTCGGCTCGCGCGCTGGCAATACGTTCAAGAATCGGTGGAAGTTCCTCTTTTTCCAGCCGTTCAATCTCGTCCTTTAAACGATTGTAAGCCTCTCGTGTCATCGGAAGCGCGTCGTTCATGGCTTCATCATTCCTTTCCTGACTTTGCACAAATATAAAGGCGCGCGTCGGGAGGGCCCCACGCGCGCCCTAAGGCAACTATATCTAACTCTCTCAAGTCTGACAGACGATTGTCCCGGCGTCTGGCGCCGACAACGTCTGTCGTTCTGACGCTAAGAGTATACCCTATTTTCAGTGTTTATCAACCGACAACTTATTTTTTGTGTACCCAACGTACTTCTCGATATGCTTTTCATCCTCAGACTTAACGGTCTTGCTGACGGTGATAAAGGCGGTCGAATTGATATCAGACGGAAAGAAGAAACTCGTGTTATAGACCACTTCGTCTTCCATTCTGACATTACCCTCGATGTTGTCCTTTACGGTAAATTCGATCTGGCCCTTACCAGAAACGTTCGCCATCGGCGTACCGCCGACAACATTGACCGAATCAAGACAACATGTCCAATCCAACGTCTTAACTCCAATCAAAGACGTCAAGGAATCTGGCAACTCAACCTGATTCTTCCAGGTATCGCCTACCCTGACCTCCTTAGCCGAATCGAGATACGTCAACGTGTCGAAAGTTTCCTTAATATTACTGGTAGAAGCCAACATTTTGATACTGTCAAACCAAACCTGTTCTGATTCGTCTCCAGGATTGGGAAGATCTTTCCAGAAATTATCACATCCCTGAATTTCAACAGGAACGCCGTTTTTAAACACTGCCGTG
>CACYBR010000317.1 GCA_902772705.1 uncultured Planctomycetota bacterium | reverse complement strand
TTATAAAGTTCTCGACGAGATCGACCTTGCGCTTGCCAAACTCAAGGAGGTCGGCGCGGAACATGGCTACGACGTGGAAAAGGTCGCGGTGAGCGGTCATTCCGCCGGCGGTCATCTGGCTATGCTTTACGGCTATACCTATAAAACGCGCGAGAACGCGAATCCTCCGGTCGAGGTTGCGTTCGTCGCGCCGCGCGCTGGTCCGACCGATTTCTACACGCCGGACGCGTGGGGACCGGGAGGCGGCGATCTTTCGGGACCGGCCTCTTTTCTTTCGTTTATGTCGGGCGTGCCGACGACCGCCGACGATTTGCGAGGACCGAACGAGAAGGCGCTAATGGCGGCGCGGCTGATCTCGCCCGCTGCTTTTATCGGCAAATCAGCGGTTCCGACCCTTGCCGCGTACGGGGGTAAGGACTCTGTCGTTCCCTATACGCAGTATCTGGCGCTGATACGAGAATTTGGAGAACGCAACGCGCGAGGAATAGCCGAAACGCCGCCAGAGTCGAACACGCTCGTTTTTGATCTGCTGATTTTTCCGAATTCGAATCATATGCTCGGTCGCGATCCCTCCGCCACGCAGAAGTGGTACGAGTATTTTAACGCTTATTCCGAACGGTATCTTACAACAAACGAACGCGCGTCCGATAATTGAGCGCTCCCTGTTCGCCGCGTCCGCATACAGGATATAATAAGCGAGGTCTGCGGAGAACGCCGTCGTCGAAGAGTAACGTTGTTAAATTTTTTCGGCGGCTGGATAGTAGCGACGCTGTTAAGGAGACGCTTAATGAGCAATTCTGAACACGAAAGACTTTCAGAAATAGCCAATGACGACGAGTTCGAGGAAATTACGTTAGAGGATACGAAAAAGAAGCGCCGTCGACCAGTCGTTCGGATCCTGCTCAGGATTCTTGGCGTTGCGGCGCTTCTGGCAATCGTCGTCGTTTGTTATCTGGGTTATTCGATCCACAGGATCGTGCGCAACGGCGGATACGCCGAAAAATGGGAAGAAGACGTCGACGGCGATTGGCTCAGGGACATGAGTTACGGCGAGCTTCCCTGGCAGAAGATGGATTTCTATGTGCCGAAGGAGTTTGATCCGTTAAAAGCGCATGGCGCGCTTCTCTTCATTCACGGCGGCGCCTGGATCGGTGGCAATCGTCTGGAACAGGCGGGGTTCGCGAAGCGCATGGCGAAAGAAGGTTATCTGACAGGCAACATGGAATATATGCTCTACAACGACGATCTCGGCGAGTATAAGAGCAAATACAATATTCAAATGGTCCTTGCAGACGTGGATCTTGCGCTTGCGAAGCTTGTAGAGGTTGGCAGGGAACGCGGATACGAGATTGATCGAGTCGCGCTGTGCGGTCATTCAGCGGGGGGCCATATTTCCATGCTCTATGGATACACGTACAAAGAGCGCGAAAACGGGGCGCCTCCAGTTGAGATTGCGTTTGTCGCGCCCCGGGTCGGTCCGGTCGATTTTCATGCCAAGACGTGGAACGCCGAAAAGGATCCTCGAACGATGACGTGGTTTACGTCTTTCCTGTCGGGCGTTGAGATATCGGAGGCTCAGTATGTCAATCCAGACGAGAAGACAGAAGCGGCGATTGACTCGATATCGCCGCTTAGTTTCATAGAGTCAGGAGTTCCGCCGACGCTTGCCGTTTACGGCGCAAAGGACGTGCTTGTGCCGTCAAGACATTGCAAGCTGCTTGAGCATGCGTTTCACGAGATCAAAGCGAAAAGCATCGCGGAAGTCGAGTATACCGATCGTCAGACGCCAGTCTTTGATATCCTGGTCTTTCCTAATTCCAACCATATGCTTGGGCGCGATCCAGATTTCACGCTGAAGTGGCAGGGGCTTTTCCTCGCGTATTCGTCACGATACCTTTCCGAGTCGGTCGACCCGACGCTTGACGACATTATGCGAGAAGAAACGGGCGGCGAGGCGCTCGAGGAACTGATCTCCGAACCGCTCCCGTCGGAATCGTCGCCTTCCGAATGAGAGAGAATCCAGAAACGCGCTAGCCGCGTCGCCAGGTCGCGCTGGCTGGCTGGGGTTCAGTCCTCTTTCGCGACGCGTACGACTTCGTCCACGGAGGTTATGCCAAGTCCGACTTTTTTCCAGCCGTTGTCGCGAAGAGTGGCCATTCCATTTGCTCTTGCGACGCGTTTGACGTCGATCGCCGGCGCTTTTGAACCTGCGAGGCGCCGGATCTCTTCGTTCGGAATGAGAAGTTCATAGAGCGCGACGCGTCCGGCATAGCCAGTGTGTCGACACTCGCGGCACCCGCATGGGCGAAAGATCTCGCCAGTTTCGAACAATTCCTTGGGGAAGTCGTCCGGAACTTCGTCGGGACGCGGTTTCCACGGCTGTTTGCAATGGGGACAGAGGCGCCTTGCGAGTCGTTGAGCCATGACGCCTTCGACGGTTGCGCCGACGAGGAACGGTTCGACGCCCATGTCGATCATACGCGTGTAGGCGCCAGCGGCGTCGTTTGTGTGAAGCGTGCTGAAAACGAGGTGGCCGGTCATCGACGCCTGAATTGCGTTTTCTGCGGTTTCAAAGTCGCGGATTTCGCCCACGAGGACAACGTCAGGGTCGTGACGCAGAATAGCGCGGAGACTTGCGGCGAACGTTAGACCGACCTTGGTGTTGACCTGAATCTGATTGATACCGTCGAGTTGATATTCGATCGGGTCTTCCGTCGTGATGATTTTCGTGGCGTCGGATTTGATTTCGTTGAGCGCGCTGTACAGCGTCGTCGTTTTACCGGACCCGGTAGGACCCGTGACCAGAATAATGCCGTGCGGAAGAGATATGAGTTTTCCGAACGTCTGGTAGACGTCCTCGTCCATTCCGATTCCTCGCAGGGTAAAATTCATCCGATCCTTGTCGAGGATACGCATGACGACGCCTTCGCCATGGAGCATCGGAATGATGGAGACGCGGAGGTCGACCTCGCGGTCGGCGACCTTGATCTTGATACGCCCGTCCTGAGGAATGCGTTTTTCCGCAATGTTAAGGCGCGACATAATTTTCAGTCGGCTGATGATCGCGGATTGGAAACGGTTGATTTCAGGCGGAGTCGGCTGGGTCTGCAACACGCCGTCGATTCGGTAACGGATGCGCATGCCGGTTTCCTGCGCTTCGATGTGCACGTCGGAGGTTCCGGACTCGATCGCTTCCGTGAGGATGTCGTTAACGAGTCGGACGACGGACGCTTCCTGCGCCATGGCGGCGTCGCCGTTTTGGTCCCAGTCGAGATCTTCGTCGAGGACTTCGACGTCACGCTCCTGCTCCATGAGGCCGTCGATCGTTTCCGCGCCGACGCCGAGTCGTGATTTGATCAGCTTGGCGAGTTCGCCCGAGGGCGCGAGCGCCGGCACGGTCGGTTTGCCGACCGCGACGGAAATTTCGTCGACGACGGAGAGATCGAACGGGTTGCTCGTCGCCACGTAGAGCGCGCCGTCTGGCTGAACGCCAAGTGGGAAAACGTTTCGACGATGGATGATCTTGATGGGGAAATCGTCGAGCACGTCTTCCGGAAGCTCGGACGCGGCGAGATTGACGACCTTGATACCGAGTTTTTTGGCGATTCCCGCGAGCGCGATTTCTTCCGTACGCGCGCCAAGCTGGTTGAGCGTCGGTTGGAGGAGTCTTTCATCCTCAAGGAACCCTTGACGTGCAATGCGCATCTGAACGGCGTTGAGTTTCAGAGTTTCAGAATCAGGTTCGACAAAAACGAGCATATTGACGTCGCCTCGAATGATACGCTTTTGGAGGAAAGCCGCACGGTCGGGGATTGCGCTTGAAAAGCCGCGCGCTTGCCTGTATACTGGAATTGTATTATAGTAAATGGCGCGCGTTAGTTCAAGTCTTTTGGAGCGCAAAGACGTTTTTCGGCGCTACCAGAGCCGCGTTAGAATCCGAAAGGAGAGATTTGCCATGACGAAAACGTTTCGATTTAGCCCCATAGCGACCGTCGCTTTTGTCGCGCTGGGAGTGTTGTCGTTTTTTGACGCCGTTCCGGCGCAATATTCGTCTTTCTCCAACATGGTATTCGCGCAGGGACAGAATCGCAACTGGAATCGCGGTCAAAACGG
>CACYBR010000316.1 GCA_902772705.1 uncultured Planctomycetota bacterium | reverse complement strand
TCCCAACGCGAGATCGCTTTTTCCCAAAGGTCGACGTAAATCAAATCCGGGACGGAACAATAAGTCATCGTGGAGACTTGTTGAAGTCCTGATTGACCAAGAACTCTGACGTTTCCGCTTTCCAGAAGATCGTAGACAACGTCATAACCTTCTTCAGTTGCGAAAATTTCGGGTACGGCGGAAGAGATTTCGACGACTTGATCTTCTGATTCGTCTGAAATCGCCATAGAGGCGCGAACTTCTTCGATTCCTGTTTCTGCAACTGAATAACGAGCCAGAATCGACGTTGCAGACGAAAAGGACGACGCAGATAGGAGAGCGCGTTCCTCCAGCGTTTCAAAGTCAGGACGACGAGATTGAGGAGAAAGCTTTGCGTTCGAGCGTACACGAGAACAGAACCATTTGCCGAAAAACGAGTGGGTAAAGTGCATCTTTTGACCTTTCGCTTCAAATCTCGCGCCAAATACACGCATTCCTTCCCACGTTGACGCTTGCACATCCGCTTTAATCAATCGTCATACCATGGAACAGATTTAAGGAATCAGGAACGCCTCCTAGACTAGTCGATAATATAGTAAAAATCGATAAAATTGTCAACGTCTATCCATCCTGCCAGAGATGACGAGGAAATAGTAAAGAAACTGAGAAATGGCGGAAAGCGTGCCAGCGACGTAGGTTAAAGCCGCTGCGCTGAGCATGCCGCGAACGATGGGTTGCTGATCTGGAGTGATGAAGCCAAGTTGCGCGAGTTGCTTCTTGGCGCGTGAGCTGGCGTTGTATTCAACCGGAAGGTTAATAATCTGGAAGAGCGCGACTGCGCCGAAACCGAAAACGCCTAACATTGCGAGCTCAAATATATTGATCGCCAGACCGACAAGAATTAGTATCAACGCGGTGTTGCTTCCAAATGAGGCGAGTGGAACTGCCATCTGGCGAATGACCATCAGTTTATAACGTTGTCCGTCTTGAATCGCATGACCTGCTTCGTGCGCGGCGACTCCAACAGCGGCGAGATTTCGACCGTTGTATGAATTCTCACTTAGCCGGAGGACTTTGCTTCTCGGATCGTAGTGATCTGTTAACTGGCCCGGGATTCTTTCGATTTTTACGGACTGGAGCCCTGCGGAATCAAGAATGGCACGAGCAGCCGCGGCTCCAGTAACGCTACAAGGCTCTTTACAAGCTTTGGAGTACCTAGTCTTGAGGAGTCCCTGAGCGATTGTCGCCAAAAGGATCGGGGGCAGGATGAAGAGAATGTACACGGACATTTTACTTTGCCTGTTGGGGGTTGTGTCAAGCCCTGCAATGGCCTGACGGGACTTGGAAGTGGATGATTATTGAACTTGTGGAATTGTATCGTTCAAGTTGGACCCAAGCGTTTCTTGTGTCGACGCCGTCGTTTGACAGTAAGGGCGGATTCGTGCAAGTGTTTTAGGACCGACGCCTTTGATATTCAAGAGCTCGTCGACATTTTCAAACCGACCGTTGTTTGAACGATAATCGATGATTCTTCCAGCAATTGTCGCGCCAATTCTTGGAAGAAGCGTCAGTTCAGCCTTACTGGCATTGTTCAGATCAAGTTTAAACTCGATGAATTCAGATTCACGAGCGGCAGAAGTGAATTCGTTTCCCGTTTGAATCTCTCCGAAAGGATTATGGCGTTCAAATGCGTTCGCGTTTAACGCCCAGTAGAAAAAGAGGAAAGAGAGGAATATCAGAACAACGAGTTCAATTTGACAGTGATAGAGAAATGCTTTAAGGGTTTTAACAGACGTTCTACCATGCATTTGCAACGTCCTTCGAATGGTTGTTTTCGTCGTGGGACTGGGAACTCGCATCAGAAATTCCCGTGTCCCAAAAAGATTCAGGTCAAGACGGCAAGAACGTCCTCCGGGGCGATTCCCCTTAAATAGACGCATTCGCCGAGACTAGTTGGAAGAATGAAGTTGAGTTTCCCAAATTCCGTCTTTTTGTCGGTAGACATGAGTTCAACCAAACGCTGGGGCGATGTTTCTGGCGAATCCCCGAAGCGACGTCCGAGGTCTGCGAGAAAGGCTGGAAGGTGAAGTTTTTGCGTAAGTTCAATTTGACGGTTAATCCAAGTCTCGTCGATTGAATTAAACCGTTTGTCGCCTTTTGACGCCAGACGCGCAGCGAGACGCGCCGCTAGAATTGAACCTATAGAAACGCCGAAACCGTGAGGAATCGTCCCATAGCCCAGCGTGGTTTCAATCGCATGTCCAAAAGTGTGTCCGTAATTCAGGACTGCGCGTCTACCGGAGATTTCCTTCTCGTCTTCGGCTACGATTTTCGCCTTGAGACGACAACACTGAGCGACAATTTTGCCGAGAATATCCGAATCTCTGGCGTTGATCTGCTCGACCTGTTTTTCGAGAGTCTCGAAGAACGTCTTGTCGAGAGACGCGCCATACTTTATTACTTCCCCCAGACCTGAGCGATATTGATCGTCAGGCAACGATTGCAGGACTTCGGGATCGATCATGACGCCGCTGGGTTGATAGAAGGCTCCGACCATGTTCTTACCCTTGGGCAGATCAATAGCCGTTTTACCGCCGACCGAACTGTCAACTTGCGCAAGAAGTGTCGTTGGAATCTGGTAGAATCGAATGCCACGCTGGTAAGTCGCCGCGACGAAACCAGTAAGGTCTCCAACGACGCCTCCTCCAAGCGCAACCGCGACGGAATGACGATCGGCCCCGCAATCTAAAAAATGCTCCCAAAGAGAGTAGGCGACGTCGATGGATTTGCTCTCTTCGCCCGCGGGTATAACCACAACGTCCAGATCCAACCCTCGGTCAACGATTGCAGACGATACCCGTTCGCCGTAAAGAGGTTCGACATTATCGTCCATGACCAGTAGAACGCGCGAGACGCTTCCAAGCGATGCAAGCGCGACGCCGGCCCTTTCAAGACTGTGGCTTTCAATATCGACGTCATAGCTTCGATCTTTGAGTTCAACCGGAATGGAAATCATCTGCCAACAACCTTTCTGATAAACGGAGAAGCTTTAACGTTACAGCGTTACGACGAAAAAACTACTGCGGATTATATCTGACGGATCGACTTTGGCAAGGAATACCAACGCCGAGAAGACACGGGGAAAACGGACGGTTGATTTGGCGTGATTCCATTAACATGGGGTTCTTTTCGCCGTCATTTGCACTTGATTAATCGTGAGATAATCCACTAATATGTCATACGAAGCGACCTTTGGATGAAACCTTCCGAATTCGAGAAAGGACGACCGTGAAAGAGGATATTTCGCTATGTGAGCGGATACCGTTTTGGACCGAAATAACGACGAAAACTATTCTTGTAGCATCGTTGGTTCTGGTCTTTGGGGGACTATTTCTTGCGTTGTCTTCCCCGGACGTTTTCGCTGACGATAGAAGTCCTGTGGCTGAAACTGTCGCCCCAGTCGTAAATGAGGAACGTTTGACGGAAACTAAAACGCCTATCGATAAGCAGACGGTCTCTGAACATTCTGTTGAAGCGACAAGAGAAGGGACTTGGGCCAACGCTCTTGTATCAGGAATAGGGGCGTTAGCTTTGGTTTTGTGCGCTTTCTTCGGCCTTGTTTTTTTAACCAGAATTCTTGTTCCCAAACGTCGACGTAAACTTTCCCACTTGCTGGACGTGGTCGATTCTTGCTTTGTGGATTCTAAAAATGAACTGCTTACTCTCAGATGGGGAGGAAAACTTATCCTTGTGGCGCGTAATTCTGGGAACTGGACTCCTATTTCCGAGGTTTCAAATCCCGAAGACGTAAATCGGTGTCTTGAGGGATATGTTTCGGATAACAGCGGTGAAGACGAGACTGTTCGAACAGGTTTTTTTAAAAGATTGAGCGTTAAGTTGCGGGTTAATGATGAGAGCAAGGAACATTGAGTTACGCGTCGTTTTGACAGGTCTGTGGGCGCTTGCGATCTTTGGGATTTCCTTCTCGTCAGTCGTAGCGCAGGAAGAAACGTTTCGCGCGCCTCAAGAGACGAGTGGTTTGGACTCCGTTTCCGGAAGAGGAAGCGCGTCTCTGGGCGCGCCCCCGATCGAGCTTGAGCCGGACGTCTCTGAAAATATTGAAAAACGTCCGCGGGGAGGCGTGAGTTCGCAGGACGTTTCTGGGCGTTCACAGATCGCTCAGGATGAGACGAACTCTTTTCCTGACGTTCCTATGCCGTTAACGGACGATTGGGATAATGGTTCTGGGGAGGAGATGGGGAAGGACGCAAGCTCCTCTGACATTGAAGACCCCGTTTTAGAGCGGAATGAGAACGAAGCGCAGTCTTCTGGGAATTTATTGGCTGGGGGGCCTGCGGCGTGGTTCACTTCAGACGGCGGATGGTTTGGGCGTGAAGGATTGGGGCCGACGCTTAAGACAATCCTTGTCATGTCCATTTTGACGCTTGCGCCTGCAATTCTTCTCATGACGACGTCGTATGTGCGCGTTTCTGTCGTACTCCTCCTGTTGCGGCAGGCGCTTGGCGCGGGGCAGATCCCTTCTAATCAGGTTATTGCGACGCTTTCGATTTTTCTTACCCTCTTAATCATGTCTCCCGTGGGAATAGACGTTTATCAAAAGGCTGTCGTACCTTATTCAGAGAATCAAATTTCACATGAAGAAGCCTTCCAAATCGGTCAGGAACCGATTCGAACGTTTTTGTGGAAACAGATTGAAAGGACAGGAAATGTGGAGATGATAGGGATCTTTACGCGTTATCTTCCTGACGTTGAGGAGCCGCAATACTACGAGGACGTTCCATGGCGCGCGTTAGCGCCGGCGTTTCTTCTTAGCGAGTTAAAAACGGCTTTTTTGATTGGTTTTCAGATTTTCCTGCCTTTTCTTATCATCGACCTTGTCGTATCGTGCGTTTTGGTTTCGACAGGCATGATGATGTTGCCTCCCGCGATCGTGTCGCTACCGTTTAAGCTGGCGCTTTTCGTAATGGTCGACGGGTGGTCGCTTGTGGTAACCTCGCTTCTGGAGAGTTTTGCGTAACGCTGGTAAGCGTCTCGGGACGGACGTCGTAATATCATATCAAGATAGGGACTTTGAGATGGATATTGATGCGATTACATCGCTTGGACGGGAAAGCTTGTCGCTTGCGCTCATAATTGGCGCGCCTATTTTGATCGTAGGCGTGGTCGTGGGCCTTCTTGTCGGGATACTTCAATCGGCGACCCAGATTCAGGATCAGACAGTTGCCTTTGTTTGTAAGATTGTCGCAGTGTTCGTAACGCTGGCGATCTTTCTTCCATGGATTGCTGCCAAGACCGTGGAGTTTTCGCAAAAGATTATTATGAACATACCCGATTCGACAACCGTTTTTCTGAACTAGTCTTTACTATTTTGAGGGACAGGACGCGCAGGGCGTAGTTGGTGTAAACGTCCCAAAGATAGGGTTGGTCTTGATGTTGTGGTTTCGAAATTTCCTTTTCTTTTCACGCTTCTTGACTCTTGTGACTCATACCCATAGAATTACAGCGTTGACGTGGTATTTTACATCCGGCAACGATTTTTCCCACACTACAGCACGAGGTCGTTAAGCGTTCCGGTTCTCGCAACTTTTGCGGATTTCGAACGTTTGATTTGATACTGATTTTATTTGTCGGCGAGACGTCTGATGTTTTCAGCGATAGTCAGTCCCCAGAATCCGAGAGTCAAGAACGCCGCTCAGCTCAAAGAGAGCAAGGTTCGACGGCGTGAAAGACTTTTTCTCGTCGACGGATTTCGCGAAGTCCTTCGAGCCTGGCGTTCCTCGTTTGAATTTGTGGAACTCTTTTGGAACGCTGGTTCCCGGGTTGTTGCTGATCAGAGAGTGGACATTGAAACGAACTTGCGAGAGTCGGGTTTCCCTGAGGATCGCCTTGACGAACTCTGTCAGTTTCTCAATGAGGTCGACTCCAGAGGAACGCCAACGATTCCTCTTTCCGAAAACGCCTTTGAAAAGATTTGTTTTGGTGGAAGAAACGAGGGCGTGGTCGCTGTTGTTCGCGCACAGACGACCGTCTTGGACGAGCTCGATTCAAAATTAACGTTGCATCGTAAAACGAGAGACGACGCCCCTTTGATTGCCGTGATTGAGGGCGTCGAGAAACCCGGTAATTTGGGAGCCGTTTTGCGTAGCGCCGACGGGGCTGGGATCGACGCGTTAGTTGTTGCCGCGTCTGAATATGACGTTTTTAATCCAAACGCCGTCCGCAGTAGTCTTGGCGCGATTTTTCACATTCCAATCGTGGTAGCTTCCGCTGTCGAGGTTCTCTCCTGGCTTAGGGAAAGACGTTTTCAAAGGGCGACCGCGCTTTGCGACGAATCGGTCTCTTACCTGCAACTTGATTATCGGCGTCCAACCGCGATAATCCTGGGAAGCGAGGCCGACGGATTAACATCGCTCTGGTCTGTTGAGACGCCTGAAGACGTCGAATTTGGTTTGCTCAAGAAAATTCGCTTGCCGATGCTTGGCGTCGCGGATAGCTTGAACGTTTCGAACGCGGCGGCCATCCTCTTTTACGAGGCGTTAAGAGCTCGTTCTCACTTTGACAAGTAGGACCTTGGCGATTTATACCCGGTGAATATATTGAACGACCTCAGGAGGCGTTTATGGACGCGAATGAAATTTCGAGGCTTATGAATCAGCTTTATCTGACGCTTGAGCGCGTGAATGAACTGAGGTATCAGATTGAACGAGCGGAGCGTGTCGCGTCCGTTAAAGAGGTTGCGCTTAAAAATGCGATTGGCGTTTATGAGAAACAATCGGCGCTAAAGCAAAAACTGACCGTTGCCGCGCAGACGTTGGAACGGGAAGCCACCCAGGTTGCGGAGACTCTCAATCGAAGGCGTGAACAGTTGGATTCTGCCAAGTCCGATCGGGAATATGAAGCGCTAAAGCTCCAGATTGGAATGGATGAAGCGAAAAACGATCGATTAGCGGACGAAACATTAACGGCTTTGTCGGAACTTGAGGAAGCCGACACCGTTTTGAATAAGTTTCGTCAGAATGTTCAGGAGTGTGACAATGCTCTGGAACTTGCGAAAAATAGTTTAAAGACAATTAGACGCGCTTCGGAAAAGGAGATTCTTGAGACTGAAACAAGAGCGAAGGATATTATAGGAAGCCTTCCCCGGGAATATGTCGGCTTTTGTTCTCGTCTTGCTCACAAAGAAGACGGTCCTATTGCTCCGGTGGTCGACAAGGACTATTGTGGCGCCTGTAATCAAAGTTTGCCCCCAGACGTTGTTTTGAAGGTTAGTTCTGGCGTCGCCACCTGCTGCACGTCCTGTGGGAAGCTTTTGTTCATTCCAGAATCGTCTGACTCTTGACGGTCCGTTCATTATAATTTTGATTTTAGTCCAATTCTGAACAATCTTTGTTACGAAGAGTTAGATTGCCAGAGTTGGTTTTTTATAGTTTAGTTCTCAGCGTGAGCGATTTGAGAGACTGATATGAAAATTGGTTTGGTTGGCTATTCTGGCAGTGGAAAAAGTTCTTTGTTTTTCTGGTTGAGCGGCGTAACGCCTGATCCGGCAGCGGTGAATACCTCTCAGTCCGCGATGGTGACAATCCCTGAGCCGCGTATCGAAGCTCTTTGTAAACTTTATAATCCGAAGAAGGTTACATATGCTTCGATGGAAATTGACGACACCCCAGGTCTGAGCCGCGATCACATTGGAAATGTTTCAAAACTTGCTCACCTTCGCGAGGCCGACTATCTTGTTTGCGTCGTGCCCGCTTTCAGCGGCGCCAAGGTTGATTCCGAAATGAAAGCTTTCGTCGAGGACATGATTCTGGCTGATCTTGAGATTGCAACGAATCGACTCGAAAAGCTCGACGAACAACTTAAACGCCATCTTCCTAAGGAAGATCTGGAAAAACTCGAGATTGAAAAGGAGGCGCTTGTCGTCATTCGCGATCGCCTTGAGGCTGGCAATCCAATTCTTGCCGAGGAGATGACAGACGAGCATTATCACGCGACGCGTTCTTTCCGTTTCCTGACGGAAAAACGCCGCATGATTTTTGTCAACACCGGCGACGACGAGGTTGATTTTGAACAGTATCAGAAGTTTGCGACTGAAAAGGAACCCGTTTTGGCCGCTTCCGTAGGGCTTGAACTGGAACTCAATAAGACGTCGCCTGAGGAGGCCGACTCTTTCTGTAAAGAGATGGGATTGACACGCGTCGGACGCGATAAAATCGTTCGTTCGCTTATGGATTATTCGGGGCAAATGGTATTTCTTACCGCGGGCGAGAAGGAAGTGCGTAGCTGGCTCATGTCCAAGAATGGGACGGCTCTTGAAGCCGCAGGGCGTATTCACTCGGATTTTGTCAAAAAGTTTATTCGTTGCGAAGTCATTGCGTGCGACGATCTCGTTCGACTTGGAAGCGAGCGTGAAGTGAAAGCCGCTGGACTCAATCACCGTGAAACGAAGGACTATGTTGTCAAAGAGGGCGACGTGCTCCTTTTCCACATTGGTCAATGATTTGCATTGTGTTAACGCAGGGTTCCTCCAAAGCTTTAAATCTTATTGGCGCCGAATTATGGAATTTTTTGAAACAATTGATAATCGAAGAAGTTACCGTGGAATTTTCAACGACACTCCAGTGACTCGCGAAATCTTGAAGTTGGTCATTGAAGCCGGAATTAAAGCCCCTTCTGCCTGTAATAAACAGACCCCGGCTTTCATCGGAATTGACGATCCTGAAATAATTAAACAAATTGCCGCTGTTATTCCGAAACCCGCCTGTGAAACCGCTAAAGCAATGATTGTTTGCATCTCTGACGATCGTCCGGTTTACGGCGAGATCTCTTTCTACAAAGAGGACTGTGCCGCCGCCGTCGAGAACATGCTTCTGGCGTTGACTTCATTCGGATATTCCAGCGTTTGGCTTGACGGCGTCCTCCGTCGTGACGGTAATGCCGAGAAGATTGCTGAGATTCTTAAGGTTCCAACCAACAAGCGCGTCCAGATTCTGTTGCCGATTGGGGTCGCTGGCGAACCCGTGCCAAAGTCGACGCGACTTCCTTTCGAGAAGAGAGCGTCGTTTAACGTCTGGGGGGGGCAGGTCTGACGATTTTGGTCGGTGTGGACGCTTCCCTTTGAAGAATCGTGTTTTTTCGCACTCAGGATCTGAGCAGTTTCAGACCCCGCAAAATCTGTATTATTTGCGTATTCCGGACGTCTTCTTTTTTTTAATGAACTGACTGGATTTTTACCGAACATACGCATGGATGTTGTCGTCTTTTATCGGAGCGTTGACCAACGTTTGGAACGTTGTCGCGTATCGTGTTATTGGCGACACGGAAGGATTCATTTGGGAAAATGAGCGAAATCAAGATTATCAAAGTCACTTCCCGACGGGATAAAAGGCGGACGCTTGGACTTCCTTGGAAGATCTATAAAAACGATCCGTATTGGATTCCTGCGCTGGCTTCGGAAGAGAAGGGCTTGCTCGGGTTTACAAGCGATCCCTTTTACGAAGATAATTCGGTTCAAACTTTTTTGGCTGAACGTGACGGCGAGACAGTAGGTAGAATATCTGCCATTCTGAACGTAGGGCACCTCAAAAGATATAACGACGGAGTCGGTTTCTTCGGCTTCTTTGAATCGGTCGACGATCAGGACGTTGCAAACGCCCTTTTTAAATCCGCTTCCGCCTGGTTGAAGGAAAGGGGCTTAAAAACAATCCGCGGACCAATGAATCCATCGATGAATCATACGGTGGGGCTCCTTGTCGACGGTTTCGATTCTTCTCCGTTCTTCATGATGACTTATAATCCCCGCTACTACGAAAAGCTTGTGGAGAACGCGGGATTTGTCAAGTCTCAGGATATGTTCTCTTACTGGGGAAAGATTGAAATGCTTCCCAAGATTCGTGAACGGTTCCTTCATACTGCGGAGATGGTTCAGGAGCGCTTCAATGTTCACATTCGCCCCGTCAATACGAAACGGTTTGCTGACGATTATGAGATGTTCATGGACGTGTATAATCGCTCGCTGACCAACACCTGGGGGTTCGTCCCGATGTCCGCCAATGAGATCAAAAAGATGGCTAATTCGTTAAGAATGCTAATGATTCCCGAATTGGCGTTGGTCGCTGAAATTGATGGAAAACCTGTGGGCGTGACTTTTTGTCTTCCTGACTATAATCCTAGAATCAAAGCGATTAAGGGACGGCTTTTTCCCTTTGGGTTCATCAAATTACTCCATAATCGCGACGCGGCTATTGAGCGAGTCCGCATTATAAGCACTAACGTTTTGCCAGAATATCAGATGGCAGGATTGGGACTGGTGCTCTTGAACGCGCTTGTTCCAAAGGCTGTTGGTTGTGGCGTTAAGGAAGCTGAGTTCTCTTGGGTGCTCGAATCGAATCAATTTTCAAGAGGAAGTCTCGAAAAGGGTGGCGCCATTCGCAACAAAACATACCGAGTTTACGATAAGCTAATCGAATAATTGCTATATTAATTAGTCTTTGCAGACAAGTTTTTGAAGTCGAACCTGATAATTACGCATTTAGAGCGTTTGTCAAGCCTTTCGCATGTAGACTTGAACGTTTGCTGAAAACGCGTTGGGGGCATGTATTAAGCTATGGAAATTATAAAAGTAACAACCGCTCAGGATATGGCGAAGTTTATTTCTCTGCCAAAGAAAATTTATCTGAATGATCCCAACTGGACTCCCTGTTTTGATTTTCAGATTCGCGAAAAGCTTAACCGTAAAAAAAATCCTTTCTTCCTGCATGGGTGGGCGCAGGAATTTATTGCCGTTGAAGGAAGCGAGACCGTCGGACGTATACTGGCGTCTGACGACGACAGATTCAACGAAGAAAACCACTGCAATGTCGGAATGTTTGGCTTCTTTGAATCAATTAACGATCAGAACGTTGCCAATGCGCTTTTCGACAAGGCGGCTCAAGTTCTGAAGGAAGAGAGAAAACGTGATTCATTCTTCGGCCCGGTCGAATTTTCCACAAACTATGAATATGCGCTTCTGGTGGACGGTTTCGATTCGCCCGCAAAAGTCATGATGACATACAACCCCAGATACTACCAAACGTTGTTTGAAAACTGGGGATTTGAAAAGAACAGAGATCTTTTTTCCTGGTATTTTGATCGTTCCGCCATGTTTGCCGACAATTGGCGTCCGATTGTCGAGCGTCTTCGCAAGCGTTACAACTTTACGGTCAGACCATTCTCCCTCAAGAATTTTTCGAGAGACGTTGAAGAGTGCATGAAGGTTTACGACCATGTTCGTTCCGAATGGTGGTGGGGCAGCGTCTCACTCACGCCTGAAGAAATCAAGAGCTACGCTTCTCTCTTACGCCATATTGCGTCGCCCCAAATGGTGTTGTTGGCAGAAGATCCTGATGGTAATCCGATAGGCTTTTCGGCTACGATTCCCGACGTCAACGAGGCGGCAAGACCTCTTAAAGGAAGCTTGTCGTGGTTTGGGATTCCATACCTTGGCGCTCTACGGTTGATGTATCGGCTAAACCGCGTCAAAGGCGCGCGCCTTATCGTCCTTTGCGTATTGCCCGAGTATCGTCGTAAGGGCGTTGCGGAGAGCCTCATTCTAAAGACCTTTGACTATGGTTACTATAAGAAGAAGTACGATAACGCCGAATTAGGCTGGACCGACGAGAATAACGAGAAGATTTCGCATGTTCTGGAACGCGTAGGCGCGAAGCGTTTCAAGCGATACCGCGTTTATCAGAAAGAACTGTGATCTGGGAATTTTGAAGGAAGACGCGATTCTGTCTTACGGAGTCGCGTCTTTTCTTTGGAGTTTCCGAAATAATCCCGGTTTTCCAGGAGGCGAGTTCTTGCAATTGGTCCTACCTTTTTGAAAATTATTTTCAGATCGTTCGCCGGATCGCCTGTTGTGTGTATTTGGCGTCTTGTTTTTCCATCTTTGTAGGTAAAGAGGACGGAATCGTGGGAAGGATTGGTATTGGACTTAATCTCGAAGCGGTGAGAACGGCTCACAAATCGTTTGAACAGGGCGTTGCTTTTGCTGCAGAACTCGGTTATGAGTTCGTTGAGCCAATGGTGCATTGGGGGCGTGAGTTGCTCAGCGAGGCTCGATATTTTCACAGCGTTTCGATGTTGGACGATCCCTTCAGAGTACGGGACGCCGTTGAAAAATATGGTTTGAAGCTTTCTGCATTTTCCTCCCACAGTCAGCTTTCCAAACCAGAGATTGCCGTTGAATATCTGAAGCAGGCGGCGCGGTTTGCAAAAGAGGCGGGCGCGCCCATCATCAATACGCACGAAGGGCGCAAGCAAACTTGGACTACGGCAGAGGAAGATTATGTCCTGATCAAATACTCTATCAAGGAAGCTTGTAAGGTTTGTGAGCGGCGTGGTATTAAAATTGGTCTGGAAACTCACCAAACATATTCTTTAACTGTCGATGGATACGACCGGATTCTAAATCTGGTCGATTCTCCCGCGATTGGCGCTAACTTCGATACAGGAAACGCTTACCTCGGCGGTCTGGA
This sequence comes from uncultured Planctomycetota bacterium, assembly GCA_902772705.1. GTDB lineage: Bacteria > Planctomycetota > Planctomycetia > Pirellulales > Thermoguttaceae > RUG369. The sequence goes on along the minus strand of CACYBR010000316.1, from coordinate 9,441 downwards.
TCCTTGCCTATGGCTGGAACACGTTAAGGACCGTGTCATTCATATGCACGCAAAGGATATTTCTTTTGAACAGTCTGAAGCGGAACGTGGCAAGGTTATGGGCACGGCCGTCGGTTGCGCTTGCGGCGACGGTATGGTTGATTGGCCGCGTATCGTTTCAATTCTTCGCAGTGTTCCGCAGGACGTCGTCATGAGCGTCGAGTGTGGGACGATGGACCAGGCTGCGCGTTCGATCGACTACCTTCGTAAGATAGTTGACAACGTTAATTAAAAGTTTCATTCTTTCGGCGCCGACTAAACGGCTCGCGTTGAATTGAAAATTCCAATTACTGGAAAGGATGATTATGAAAACGAAAGCATCAAGACGAACTTTTCTGAAGACTGCGTCTGTCGCCGTTCTTTCAGGCGTTTCCGCGCCCACTTTGATCGCGCGTAGCGCGCTCGCCGACGGCGACGCGCCCGGCGCCAACGAAAGAATCGGGGTCGCTGGCATTGGCGTTGGTCGCCGCGGTTCAGAAATTTACGCCGAGGCGGCAAATAACCCTAAAACTCAACCGATTTGTGTTGCAGACGTGTGGCTTCCACGCGCTGAAAGCGTCGCAAAGAAGAACGGATGTCAGGCTGCATACCAGGATTATCGCCGCGTCCTTGAACGTAAGGACGTCGACGCGATTACGACGGCGACGCCTGAACACTGGCGAGGGCTTGTCTGTATCAACGCGTGTCTTGCCGGCAAACACGTTTACGGCGAGAAGCCGATTACTCTCACGATTAATGAGGGTAAACTTATGGAAAAGGCTGCACGGCGCAACAATGTCGTCTTCCAGACGGGAAGCCAGCAACGTTCAATGCGTGAGAACTACCTCGGTTGCGAATTCATTCGAAACGGTGGTTTAGGCGAGATTAAAGAAGTAATCGCTGCAAACTATGAGAGTCCATGGCTTTGTAATTTGCCAGAACAACCCGTTCCAGAAGGTTTGGATTGGGAGACCTGGTGCGGACCAACTCCTGTTGTTCCCTACAATATCGATCTCTTTACGCCTCGCGCCAAACCTGGTTGGCTTTCTTTCCGTCCTTACTCCGGCGGGGAGATGACCGGTTGGGGAACTCATGGATTTGACCAGATTCAATGCGCGTTGGGTATGGATCTGACCGGCCCCGTTGAGATTAACGTTGAAGAAGGCGAAGGTAAACTTGACCCCCCTGTTTACTCGGAAGCGGAAACTGCCGAACGAGGCAACGGAATTTGTTCCAAACCCCATCTTTCCTACAGATACGCAAACGGAATAACGGTTAAGCTTGGCAATGCGAACCGCGGCGGAGGTATCTTTGTGGGAACCAAAGGAAAGATGGAAATATTCCGCGGACGTCTTACTTCTAATCCTGCCGAAATGGCGGAAGAAGTTTTGAAGGGCGATCGACAGAATCAGAGTCATATTGACAACTGGCTTTCCTGCATTCTTACCGGAGAGAAACCGATTTCTGATATTGCGATTGGGCGTCGTAGCGCCGCTGTATGCCATCTGCTCAATATTGCCAGATATCTAGGACGTAGTCTCAAATGGGACCCTGAAGAGGAAGTCTTTATTGGCGACGACGAGGCCAATACTTATCTGAGCCGAGAACCGCGCAAGGGATATGAACTTCCCGAGGTTTGAAACCTGCAAACGATCTGATTCAAGTAAAAAGCCAGACGTAAAATTCCTTTTACGTCTGGCTTTTCTTACGGTTTAAAGAACGCTTGTTCGTTTGAACTACTTTTTGTCGCTCTTGCTTGCAAGGAGGCGTTCATAAAGTTCGACATATCGGGCAATCATCTGCTGAAGAGAAAATTCGGTTTCAATTCGTTTTTTGCCCGCTTCTCCCCATTCTTTGAGCAAATATCTGTTTTCCACTTTAAACAAACGAATCGTTTCTCTTGAAAACGCGGTTCTTCGACGTGTCTCGTCGCCGTCAAATTCCGAGATCAACAGACCGTTTTTACCAGAATCGATTAAATCGCGGTTACCGGGAATATCTGACGCCATAACTGGAACGCCGAGACTCTGAGCTTCCAATATGGAATTGGATTGCCCTTCATATTCGCTGCAATTCCAGAGAAGATCAAAACTGGTCATGAAACGAGCCACGTCGTCACGCTCTCCTAAAAACAGCACGCGATCCCGAAGTTGCAGATCTTCACGATAGCGTAATAGCGCGTCTCTTTCAGGACCGTCGCCTATAATGATCAAATAGAAGTTCAGAAGAGAGAATTTTAATTGGTCGGCCGCCCACAAAGCGTCATGAATTCTCTTTTGGGGCCAAAGACGCGCAACTAAACCGATTATCCATGGAGAATCAGGCTGATTGGAGGTATCCGCAATGGCGAATTCTTCAAAGAGAGCCTGTTTGCCTGACGATTCTGGCAGTTTTCCATTTGGAGGAAGCCCCAGTTCTTCCAGAAGCGCTCGCTTGGAGAGCGGTTTTGGAACGGAAGGCGTTTCAACGGCATTGGGGATAACGACAAACTTGTCGGCTGGAATTCCGCGTTGACTGTAGAAATCGACAATTCCCGAACTGTTAACCGCATAGACGTCTGTTTTCGATTCGAGCGTTTTGTCGATCCATTTGTGAATTGCTCCTTTCCATGGATCAACGCATCTTTCGCCGCAGACTACGACAGGAACCTTACAGGCAAAGGCCGCTTTGCGACCGTAAGCGTTTGCAGCAAACAACCAAGTATGCACAATATCGGGTCGGAAACGCTTAATTGCCTTCTTCAAACGGAAATAGGCGCGTAGCGAGAGTTTGCCTTTTTTGCCTATAATCTCAACGGGAATTCCTGCGTCTAAAATTTGTTGCAGATATGGGCCTCCGCGTGTTAACAGGACGACTTTAACGTCAAAACGCTCCTTGGGAAGGCGCGTAGCCAAAAGCGTCAGTTGCTTTTCTGCGCCACAACGATCCAGCGTGGGAATGACAAATAAAACTCTGCAACGCATTTGAATGAATCCGACGAAAAGGGTAATAAAAAAACGGCGCGTAGGAAAACGCGCCGTTTCAGGTTTCTTAATCACATAAGGAAACGCTGGCGCATAGCGCAGACGTTCACTCCGCAGGAACTTCGTCTGGAGCAGGGAGTTCTAAATTTTCCGGCGCTTCTTCAATGGAAGGCGTTGTCGCAGGCCCTTCGTCTTCTGGAGCAACCTCGTTTGAATCAGAAGTTTCCTCTGGCGACGGGGTTTCTTCTGTTGTAACTTCTGCTTGATTCGAGTTCTTTTCTTCAGAGGTTGCGTCGTCTTCTTGAGACGTCCCAAAAACGAGAGCAGCCAGAGATTTGGCATTATTTTCGGAATCGTCGCAAGGCGAGCTGATCAGTTCGCCCATGAGCGTGACCCCGCAGACATAATTCCCAAAAGAATCGCTGGGTTTAGAAGGGTTGAAAACAAAAGTTTCGGGTTTGGTCCATTCAATCGCGTTTGCAGGACTGGCGTAAACGACGGAGAACGTACTGGCAGGATCCTCGACGTCTTGAAGTTTCAACCCTTTCGGAGAACGTCCAAAAGGAGTCTCCGGGGAATTGAAGACGAGGAATTGAGTTTTGTTCGGACCAGCTTCAGTGGAGGAGGCAAAGATTGCCGGCATCTTGTCCAGAAGTTTGAGGTTATTATCGCTGTTCCACGGTTCATCCAGCTTGAACTGGTCGTAAAGCTCCTTGAACTGTCCGCCAAGAGTAGGAAGGAGAGCGACACGCCAACTCAACAGCGGAGTTCCATCATCGGCGCAGATCGGCGCAGGGAATGTTTTATGTTCACGGCAATACCGGGTGAAAAACGCGCCAATTTGCTGAAGCGTCTGTTCGGCTGCCAGATATCTTTGGCGGATTTCCGTGTCGTTGATATCTTTAATGCCTTTGGCGATAAATTTAACGGCCTCGGGCGTGTTTTTGGCAGAAGCGACGACGTTGGTTCCTTCGACGTTCAACTGCACCGATTTTAAGAGGGCGAGTAACCCATCAAGGGTAGCGTTTGCCTCGGAAGACTGCTGATTGTTTTTCTGTGCGTTTGAAATACCGTCGACGAATTGCATCAGAGACGTGCCGATCGTTTTGCGAAGTTCGTTTGCGCCGTCTGCTGATTTAGCGTTGACGTTGAGGGTAAAAAGATTGCCGTCAGGGGTCGCAGGATCGAAGAAGAACTGGAACGCTGTGACTTCCTTTTGAATAACAACGGCGAGTTCCTGAGGAATCCGGATTGGGAGTTTAACAAGTTGGGCGTTAGGGGTAGAGAAGTCAATATCATACTGGAACGCGGCGGCAACGTTGTCCATGGCAATACGCGCCACACGCTGTGCGGCAATACCGCGTTCGTCGCCAGATTTGCCGTCAAGGTAGGATTCAAAAGCAGACGTTGTCCCAGACATGAAGAGGACTGAGTCTTCCGACGGGAAGCAGAGACCTGCGTTGACGTCGTCGATTTTTCCAATATTCTGACCCGTTTGATCAAGGGGAACGACAAGGGAGTTAGGAAAGACTGTAACGTTGTAGTTTCCAATCTTTTCTTCCTTGAGCTTGGTTTTATCGGTTTCTTTGAAAACTTCCTCTTTGACAGTCGTCTCGTCTAGCGTCGTCTTCATTTTCAAATAGACGATTTCGACAGGGGAAGGGAAACCTTCCTGAATCTTCGCGTCAGATTTAGCGTCCTTGAGGAGTTCAAAGGTGAAACCTCGGCTGTAGATTGCATATTCCGCGTTTTTGAGGAGTTCTGGGGCAGGGAGCTGAAACGTGCTGTTCGCCAGATAGTCGATGATGGAATCGCCGTTTTCTACCGCCATAATCCGATCAGGATACACGACCTGAACGTAGTATGCGTTAGGATAAACAAACTCGGTCGGAATAGAATTCTTTTCTCCAAGAGCGTTAAGTTGCTCTGCGGACAGCGATTTAATCTCTGTGGAGAACTTTGGAAATTCAGGAGCAACTTGTTCGGCAGTTTCCTGTGCTCCCTGTTCGGAATTATCTTCCGTTTGGGACTTACAACCGGAAAAGGTAAAAGCGCCAGCGATCAAAAGAACAGCGAGAACGCAAAAACGCCTGGCGTTCCGGAAAAACAATGTGTGAAGCATTGAATAATTCCTTGCAATACCGTATGTTAAAATGAATAAAACCTAATCAAAAGAACCGACCGAAGGACGTTTCAGTCAATCTTTATTGTTTCCAGAACGACGATTGTTTCTTTTGAATCCCGCCTTTTTATGATTCGGACGCCAATCCTTTTTCCCAGAGTCAGTCCGATCCTGAGTCGGACCCTCCTGAGTCAGAGCATGGAATTCGCTCTTCTTGCCGGCCCATCCTTTCGGAGGCCTGCCGCCACGCCTTGCGTAAACGCGCGAGTCGGAGTCGGACGGCGACTTCTCATTTGTGGAATCACGGGAATCCTGAGGCGTAATAAAGGCGCGCGAACGACGTTTAGTCTCCCTGCGCTCTCCGCTGAAAGAATCGCTACGACGCGCGTTACGACGACGCGCGCCAGCTTCAGACGTTCTGTTGTCAACGATAATTTCTTCTACGGAACCTGCATAGGGTTTTCCCTCTGCGAGTTCCGCGGCTCGCTGTTTGAGTTCGTCGAGCTTTTTCTTTTGACACACTTGGAGAATCACGCTGGTAAAGTCTTCTTCCGGTCCTGGAACCGTATATTCGCCAACCTTGCGTAGCGCAAGCGTGTTGAACATATTGTAGTGTCGCGCTTCCCCGCGTTCTTCGATCCATTTGGGGCCTTTGATCATAAGAATTCGGTTGAAACAATGCCACGAGGCGCGGAACATCACCAGCAATTTGTACAAGCGATCGACGGCTCGAATCGTTAGAGTATGGAAATGGCGTTCACGAACGAGATCCTGCGCCTTTGAGTACCAGATGTTAATGTCAAGCCCAAGCTCGTCGGCCATGGCGCCAAGCGCCGTCGCTTTTTTGCCTGTTGCTTCGCAAAGTTCAACGACCACGTCAGGACGAAGAATCGCAACGACTAAACCGGGAACCCCCCCGCCAGAACCAACGTCAAGAACGTGTTCGCCTTTTTGAAGATGTGAAGCAAGTTGAATGGAATCGATCAGGTCGCGTGCAACAAACTTGTCGTACGTGGTATGACGGGTCAGGTTGAGTCGCTCGTTCCACGTCCAGAGGAGCTCGCAGTATTCGTTAAGCAATTGAACAGTCTTGGGCGGAAGATCAATGTTAAACTTTTCGAGAGCTTCCTCGAGCGTTCTGGAACCCGGGGCAACCTCAGACGATTCGAGGGAATCCGGCGCAGACTCTGAATTCACGTCTGTCGGGACGACGTCAACATTGGAATCAGATTCAACCATAGACTCCAATGGCGACGTTGTCTCGACGGGGGGCTGGATGTTAACTTCTCTGGGTTTATTAAAATCTGTTTCGTTAGGTTCTGCCATTAGTCGCTTTTCTTTGACTTGACTTAGTAAGGTCAGAACGACGCGATTCGAATCTCGTCTCTGAGACGGAATGTGCCTTCGTCCTGACAACTGTATAGTATGCCGGCCTTCCCGCTGATTATACAATTATTCCCTTTTTCTGTCGCCCCCCCCTGAACTCCGTCGCGTTTTAGTGATTGGAGGATGAAAGTCGAAGGTTTAAACTCGTAAAATTACGAAGACGACCTGCGCATCCTTGACGCGGTTTTTCTGCCGCCTTATAATTTCCGAAGATTCAGGGCGTGGCGTGTTAGTCTTCACGTATGCCCTCGCAGGTAATGGAGTTTTCAACTGGGACGTTATGTTTATCGACAGAATTTGACGTTCATTTTCTGCGACCGTTCCTGTTCTTTTTTACCTGTGTTTTTGGTATTCAATGATTGCGAGCGTTCCCCAATGGAAAAAGCGACGTATAAAAATTCCGGCGTCGATCTTGACGTCTACGCCGAGTCTATGTCTCGATTGCCCAAGCTGGTGGCCAGAACTTTTTCGCCACGTGTTTTACGCCTTGACGGCGGCTTCGCCGGACTATTTCAGTTGAATGGTATGGTTAAGGACGGCGGACCTTTGCGAAAGTATGACGATCCCGTGCTCGTCAGTTGCACGGACGGGGTAGGCACTAAAATCAAGATCGCCTGTCAAACAAATCGTCATTCTGGCGTCGGTATTGATCTGGTTGCTATGAGTGTGAACGACGCGATTTGTTGTGGCGCCGAGCCGATCTTCTTTCTGGATTACGTTGCGTGTCCAAAGGACGACCCTGATCTGCTGGAGACTCTCGTCGCCGGTATTGCGAAGGGTTGCGAAGAAGTAGGGTGCGCCCTCATTGGCGGCGAAACGGCGATTCTTTCCGGAATGTACAATCCAGGCGAATATGACCTTGCCGGTTTCTGTGTTGGCGTGGCAGAGCGTTCCAAAATTATTGACGGCAAGTCGATTCAGAACGGAGACGTTCTTATCGGAATTGCTTCCAGCGGTTGCCATTCCAACGGCTTTTCACTTATTCGCCAAGTAGTGTTTGATATCGCGGGGCTTAAACCTGACGACTATGTTCCTGAACTGGGTAAAACAGTCGCTGACGAACTCCTTACCCCAACTCGTCTGTACGTTCGACCGGCCCTGACGTTGCTCGAAAAATTTGGCGCTAACGAGGGAATTCGCGGTATTGCCCATATTACGGGAGGCGGACTTGTTGAGAATTTATCTCGTGTCCTTCCCGACGGCTTGAAATGTGATATTACCCCTGATTCCTGGGAAATTCTTCCCGTCTTTAAGTGGTTGCAGAAACTTGGCTCCATAGACGACGCTGAGATGAAACGCGTTTTTAACATGGGACTTGGACTTGTCTTGGTTGTTAAGCCTGAGATCGCGGATTCTGTAAGCTCCGAACTGGACGACATGGGCCTGAAGAATTACAGGATCGGTAAGATTATTCGTCAGTGAATTCCTGGAACTTTTGGACAAAAACGCCAGAAATGGGTTCCATCATCCTGGCGTTTTTATAGACAAGCGAGAGCTATTTAATCTCGGCGCAAAGCGACGCAATGGTAATCGCGTTTTACTGATGAAGGGAGGGCGTATGACTTCTGATAGTTTTCCGAACGACAAAGGCCAACGCCAGAGCAGTCCCCATGGAAAATCAGAGACGATTCGCGGCGGCGTGTATGGCGCGATTCCAACGTCTGCAAGTGAAGCCGACGCTCTCAAGTCTTTTCGTTATCGAAATTTCCCGTGCCCTCATTGCCACACGTTGCTTTCTGCCACTCAAAAGGACGTTGGTAAAAAAGTTCTTTGTCCCGATTGCGACGTCGAGGTTACCGTTCCCGATTATCTTGATTTTGACACGCCGACAGAATACGAGCGGCAATATTACGATCCTCAAAAACGCGAACGCGATAAGATTCTCTCCCCATTAACCAATCCCAATCGTGAAGGATTAGACATGGAAGGAGAGGGGATTTATGCTGTTCATGACGCGGGAAACAGCGAGCATTCGCCTTATGCAAATACCGAATACTACCCTATACGTTGTCGCGTATGCGAAACGTTGATGCAGGTTACTCGGGATATGTTGGGTAAGAAGATAGCGTGTCCTGATTGCGGCGCTGAAACCATTGTGACAGATTCGCTTAAAAGACAGCAGGATTCGTTAACTGCTTCTTTTCAACCCCGGGAACGTGGTTCATATGAAATAGGAGAAATTCCGGAAGCCCCGATGATCGCCGTTCAGAAAATGAATGGCAAAACGGTTATGATCGACCCGAATCAAAAATCAGTCGCTCCTACCGTTAAACTTAGCGAAATCTATCGACAAAAAGCCTCTGAGACGCAGACTTCGTATGACGATTTATCATTTGTTCATCCTGACGAAAAGTTTGCGCGTCCTGTCGAAACGCCTCAGGATCTAAAAAGGAAGAAGTCAGAAGCGAGACGTGCGAAACGTGCTCAGCGTCGTGAAAAGAAGGAAGCTGAAGAATCCGATCTCACTAAGTTTCTTCCTGCCATGGTGTTGCGACGAAAAAATGGGGAATTGGTGTGGTCCCTTCCTTCACCGCCTTCCAGAGCCCCGCTTTTTAACAAGACGTTTCAGGCGGTGCGGTCGGAGGAAATTTGGGCGAGGGGTGGGATAGTAGCCATTTGCCTTCTGAGCGTTGCCTTGTTAGTATATTTTGTCCTGAAACCGTGCCTTATAACCGCCGAAGAAGACTTTGGGACAATAGCGGGAGCGTTCGCGCAGTGGGAGGCTCTGGGCGCTACTTGTGTATTATGTTTTCTGGTTCTTTTGACGAGCAGCTTTGTGGGACTGTTTTTTTGGTCTGTTTACAATGCTGGAAACAGTGGCGCAAAGAAGGTTGTCGAATGGCGTAAGGAAGATTTAGCCGGTTTTTTCGGCTATGGGGTATGGTTTCTCGCGTTTGTCGTGATTTCATGTCTTCCCGGCATGTTTGTTAGTTCCGTATTTAACTGGTGGTC
>CACYBR010000315.1 GCA_902772705.1 uncultured Planctomycetota bacterium | reverse complement strand
GCCGACGTCGATTGCTTCGGCAAAACGGCGTTTGCCGAAAAGGGCTCGATGATCGGGTTCATGAAGGGGCGTGTCGCCGGCGGCATGACCGTCAACGGAGGCGCTTTCATTCTTAACAGCAACGGTCTCATCGCTAAAGTCATCGCTGCCGATGGAAGTCCCGCGTATGACATTCTTGAGTCGGTCTTCGAAGACTTCAGTGACGATGAAGATAATCTTACGGTTCTCAGGACTATCCTTAACGAGGACAACGAGTTTGAAGACGACGCTGTTACTGAAGCCCAGACTCAATACATTTCGAAACTCAAAGAACTTATCGAGTCAAAGCTCGCGGACGAAGAATTTGTTTCGGAACTTGATCCCAAGCTTCCTGCGTCTGTTCAAGCCACTCTCAAACAAGTCCTTCTGGATATGCTCGAAGACGAAGTCTATCTTGAACTCCTGCTTGATGAAGACAATATTGAATTGGTAATCGATGGAGACTTTGACGATTTCCTTACTGACTCTTATCTGGCTACGCTCAATGGAAACGACGAACCGATTCCTCCGGAGGACTTAAAGTATATCAACGCTCTTCGTGACTCCATTGTCGTTGCGTGCGATACAATTGCCGAAGTTCTCGCCGAAGAAGCAAAGCTTGACGAGCCGCGTCCCTTTGTTGAAGGTCAGTATTACGGACTTGCCCCGACTGCGCTTTCTGATATGGAGTTCCTTACCTGTACTGAATGTCATGCGTTTTACGGAACGGAAAACGATCATGCGTGCGATCTTCGCGGATACATGAGTCGTGATTGGATTGCCGGCTTTATCGCAGATCCGACCGCTCCCAAGTTTTACGGAGACAAGAACGACCGAATGCCTGCCTATTGCCCGACCGACGGCGACGCTCTTATGACTCCGGAAGAGGTAGGCATGCTTGCGGATTGGCTTAGCGGCAAGTGGTATCGTGCGCCTGAAATCGATAATTCTAAGCGTATTGGCAAACCAGGCGTGGCTAAGGCTGCTGCTATCCAGAAGGGGCTCGACGACGCAGCGAACGCCGCTCAGCTTAAAGCTGAAGCGGACGAGCTTAAGGCTCAGGCCTTGAGAGAGGAAGAAGAGCGAGAGCTTGCCAAGGCGGAAGAGCTCAAGGCGAAGGAAGAAAAGGCCAAAGCGGCAGCCGAAGCTAAGGCAAAGAAGGAGGCGGAGGAAAAGACCAAACTGGAAGCCGAACTCAAGGAACTCAAGGCCGCGCTTGAAGAAGCCAACGCTTCCGCCAAGGACGCCGCAGAAAAGGCCGACGCTGCTGCGTCTGAGGCGTCTGAGACAATCTCTAACGTTGAAAAAGAACGCGACGCCGCTCAGAATGAGACGAAAACGCTTCAAAAGCAACTCGACGACGCTAAATCGCAGGCTAAAGAGGCGTTGGAAGAGGCCTTGTCCGGAAAGAACGACGCAGAGCAGCGCGCTGCTGACGTTCAGGCCAGCCTTCAGAAACAACTTCGGGACCAGGAAGCTGAAGCAAAGAATCAGCTGGATTCTCTGAAGACGCAGTACCTGCAAGCCATGAACGTTCAGAAGGAAGCTTTGACTCAGCGTCTTTCTGAGTCTCAGAACAGTCTCCAAAAAGAAGTTCAGGCACGTCAAGACGCCGAGCAGAAGGCGAGCCAACTTAACGCAGCGTTAACCGAAGCTCGAAAGGAAGTCGACGCGCTTCGCGAGCAACTTGAAAAAGCGGCCCCTTCTTCTGAGGAGTGAACGATAGGAATCTGATTGAGGGCTCTCTTTCAGAACGCGCCTCAACGCGATTTAAGATTTAAAAAAAGCCGTTTGGGAGTTGTTCCCAAACGGCTTTTTTTTAAAGTGAAAGAATCCGGCAAGGTCACTTGGACAAAGACTCGGCAAGCGACCAGTAAGGACGGAGTACGGCGGCCTTTTCAACGCAGATAACGCCGTCGCGAATCATTCCAAACTCACGTTCGTCCGTGTTTTGGACTTGGGAAGGATTGGTGATAATAACGTCATGTCCGATCTGGACGTTCTTATCAACAATAGCGCCGTCTATGATGACGTTGTCGCCAATACCCACGACTGGACGTCCTGCGGCAATTTCAGCACGATCTTCATCTGGCTTGGAAATAAAGTCCTGCCCCATAATGATTGAGTTGCGGATGACGCAGTTCTTACCAATCTTACTACGGATGCCGATGATCGAGTTTTCGATGACCGCGCCGTCGCCAATCTGGCAACCGTCAGCGATGAAGCTTTGCGAGATCTTCGCGTTATCGAAGCGACTGGCAGGAAGAAAACGCATACGAGAATAAGTTGGCGCGTCGGGAGTCGAAATCTGGAACTCCGGCGGATTATGAGCGAGAGCGAGGTTTGCTTCGTAGAAAGAACGAATTGTTCCAATGTCTTCCCAGTAGCCGTCGAAGAGATGAACGCAAACATTCTGAGTACGAATCGCTGCAGGAAAAACTTCCTTACCGAAATCGGTATAATTCGTTTTTGCAAGCGCGTCGATAAGAATCTGACGATTGAAGAGGTAAACGCCCATATTCGCCAGATACTCGCGTCCCTGAGGATCGTAACCGCGTGCGCGAATAAAATCCTCGCCGGTGTAGACGTGTTCGAGTTCCTCGTCTGTCTTGGGTTTTTCCAGAAAACCGAGGACTTTGCCGTCTTCATTGATACGCATAATTCCCAGCTCTCCGGCTCGATCTTTGGAGACTGGAACAGAGGCGATCGTTACGTCGGCATTGTTGCGCTCGTGAGTTTCGATCATTTTCTGGAAATCCATACGGTAAAGCTGGTCGCCAGAAAGAATCAGCACATAATCGACGTCACGCTGACGAATGAAATTGAAATTCTGGCGAACTGCGTCTGCCGTACCCTGATACCAGGAGTTGCTGTCGTTGGTCTGCTGAGCCGCCAGCATTTCGACGAAGCCATGACTGAACGGGTCGAAATGATAGGACTGGAGATGGTGATGCAAACTCACAGAGTTGAATTGTGTGATGACGTATATCTTATTGAGACCGCTATTGATGCAGTTCGAGATTGGAATGTCAATCAGTCGGTATTTACCAGCGATTGGAACGGCAGGTTTGGCACGCATTTTGGTGAGCGGGTACAGGCGGGTTCCTCGACCGCCGCCCAAAATGAGGGCGATGACGTTTTTCTTCATGATATATTCCTGCTCCGAATAAAAGCGTCAGAGCTCTGACGCTAGCAAAACTGATGGGAAAAGTAAAACGTAACCTGAAGAACGCTGAGCGTACGGTCGAGCCCAGGAGGGGCGTCCCTAAATGTAATGGGATTCAGACGCGTTCCTCAGACGAATCTAAGAAACACGTGAATCCCATAATGCACGTTTCTCAACGCTGTTCTGCCTGTAATGATACCGATTAAACGTCTGAAGGCAAGCATTTTCCCGGAAGCAGGATGCATTTTTAAAAACTTTTCCACTTCTCCAGGGAGATTGACGCTTTGGGGCAACATACGGCAAACGGGTACGGCGTCCCTACGCGACCTCTTCAAAAACCGGCAGAATAAAAAGCATTTGTTGTTTAATACTGCCAGTGTCTTTACCGTTTCAGGGATTTTGTACTTTGTGCAGGACGATTATCAGACCTCAGGAAGTTCAAAGCCGCTACGTTGTTCACGGCTCATGAATGAAGCGGCGACGTCGTCCCCAACAATAGTTTCCTTCATCGGATCCCACTTGATCGTTCGGCCGAGGCGTGCGGCGATCCCACACAGATGGCACGCGTTCATGGCATAAGTATGGCTGTCGACGTCCGAGGAGGGAGTTCCTCCGTCGCGAATACAATCAAAGAAATTTTGTTTATGCCAGACAACCGGCTTGCCTTTGTTAAGCGCGACGTAGTCCTCTTCCTTAAGAACGTCCTGTCGTTTTTCTTCAATCGGTTTGCCTGTAACACGACCGCGGTCGACGAAGATACGACCATCGCTTCCTTCGAAAAGGATTCCGTTATAGTCCTTCTTATCTTCGACTACGAGTTCGACGCCGTTGGCGACCTTTGTTCTGATATTAAAGTGGACCGCCGTGTTAAAATAGTCTTCATCGGTGGGCATACCGTTCTTGTCGAGCGGTGAAGCGTGTTCAACGTCAGATCCGTCAATTTCGACAAGACCTTTGCCATTTCCGAGCTGATCAAGAGCCCAAAGGGCGCAGTCTATGTGATGAGCGCCCCAGTCGGTAAGTTGACCTCCAGAGTACTCATAGAAGTAGCGGAACGAACCTGACGCACGCTGGGATCTGTATTCGACATATGGCGCCTGTCCAAGGAACATATTCCAGTCGAGACTTTCTGGAACGGGTTCTGGCGGAAAAGGTCCGCCTGAAGGTCCTGTATTGAGAGTGACGACAACCCGGTTGATTTTACCCAACAATCCCTTGCGAACCATAAGCGTCGCGAGCATGAAATGGTCACGGTCGGCGCGTTGCTGAGTGCCAACCTGAAACACTTTTCCGTATTTTTTTACCGCTTTGCGGATTAATTTGCTTTCTTCGATCGTCAAAGTGAGAGGTTTCTGACAGAACACGTGTTTTCCTGCCTGAAGCGCCTCAATTGCAATCTTGACGTGCCAGTGGTCCGGCGTTGAAATACCTACGACTTCAATATCGTTTCTTTCGAGTACTTTACGATAATCCTGAGTTGTAAAGACTTCGTTCGGCTTAGAAACGATCTCCTTGACGGATTTGAAATAATCCGTTTTTTGAGTGTTAACGTCAGCCAGCGCCACGATATCGCCGAAGCGCGCCAAATCACGCGCGTCGCCGCCCCCCATGCCTCCGCATCCGATAAAGCCGATCTTGAAGCGGTCGTTAGGAGAATCTGCGAAACTCATCGCTTCTTGAAGAGGGTTGAAGGAAGTGCACATCGCGGCTGAGGCGACTCCCGCTAACTGTAGTTTAAGAAAATCTCGTCGCGTCGAACGCCCGATAGAGATCGATTTTGTGGTCATTGATAATTCCTTAACCTGTAATGATGAAATGAAGAGACGGGACTTAGCAGACTTATGGTCCAGTGTTGAAGTCCCTTGTCGCTCCAGAACGTCTACGATTATAACGGAGGCGGAGCAAGAATCAAACTTTTATGTTGTCACGGACGGTGAAGCGAGTTTCAAACCCGGAATCACTCCGCTCTTGAGACCGTTAAACGGTAGGAAGTTCGAACCCCTTACGCTGCTCACGACTCATAAATGAAGCGGCGAGATCGTCGCCAACAATCGTTTCTTTGGCAGGATCCCATCTGACGATTCGATTGAGTCGCGCGGCAATACCGCAAAGATGGCATGCATGCATCGCGTAGGTATGGCTATAGACGTCAGAAGACGGCTGACCTCCTTCGCGAATACACTGAAAAAAGTTACGAATGTGCCAAACAACCGGCTTGCCTTTATTAATCTCAAGATAATCGTCCTCAGTTATGACCTTTTGACGATTTTCTTCGATTGGTTTCCCTGTAATTCGCGCACGATCTACGAAAATGCGACCTTCTGTTCCCTCAAACAGGATTCCATTGTAATCGCTATCGTTCACAATGAGTTCGACTCCATTGGACAACTTCATCTTGACGTTGAAGTGAACAGGCGTATTGTAACAGTCGTCAACGGTAGGCATGCCCTTGTCGTCGAACGGACATGCATGTTCAACACCTCGTCCGTCGACCTCAACAGGACCTTTGCCAGGTCCAAGCAAATCCATTGCCCAGAGCGCGCAATCAATGTGGTGCGCGCCCCAGTCTGTAAACTTACCGCCGGAGTATTCGTACCAGTACCGGAAAAGTCCTTCGCCACGTTCAACGCGGAAATCAACGTATGGAGCCTGACCGAGAAACATGTTCCAGTCGAAGGATTCAGGAATCGGCGCGACGGGGAAGGGACCTCCCTTGGGACCGGTTGTCATCGTCGTTGTAACGCGTTTGACGTCGCCAATCAAACCCTTACGAATCATAAGCGTTGCGAGGACAAAGTGTTCTTTATCGGCTCTTTGCTGGCTTCCGACCTGAAACACCTTACCGTATTTCTTTTCCGCACGGCGAATGAGTTTACTTTCCTCGATTGTCAGGGTCAGCGGTTTCTGACAGAAAACATGCTTGCCGGCCTGTAACGCTTCAATTGCCATTTTGACGTGCCAGTGATCAGGAGTCGAAATGCCGACGACGTCGATATCGTCGCGTTCCAGAACCTTTCGGTAATCCTGACTCGTAAAGACTTCGTTGGGTTTGGGACAGATTTTTTCGGTATTCCTGAACTGCTCCGTTCGCACCGTATCAACGTCTGAAAGAGCAACAATGTCTCCAAAAAAAGCCAGTTCTGTCGCGTCTCCAAAGCCCTTGCCTCCGCATCCAATAAAACCAATTTTAGGACGTTCATTAGGCGAGTTGGCATAACTCGTCATTGACTGGAGTGGATTAAAGGTCGAACACATTGCCGCAGCCGCTAAACCGGCAGCTTGCGTCTTGAGAAAACGTCTGCGTGTTTGAAAGCTGGAGGTATTGGGGATGGTTGTCATCGCGATATTCCTTAGACTAAAGAATGGTGGGATTTCGCACTTCATGCAAAAAAGGATTCACTACATCCTGACATGGTCCGATTATAGAAATTGCTGTTATGGGAGTCAATTATTCGACATTGGAAAAGAACAAAAAAGGCCGTTCCAGAAACAATCCGGAACGACCTAACTTGATTTTAGAATTATATAGTT
>CACYBR010000314.1 GCA_902772705.1 uncultured Planctomycetota bacterium | reverse complement strand
TCAATCCTGACGGTAAACGCTTCGTCAACTCTGCGCAGAATTCCATCGCTTCGTCCCAAGACACATTTTCCACGGGAAGATTACCGCCCTTGAAATAACTCGGATTACTACCAATCACCTCTTCGTAAAGCGACTGCGGGACCGGACTCTCCAACGTCCAAAAACCCTTCGTCAACTCCACATCATGAAGCGTCTCGTCATCATCGCGATCTTTCTCAGTCGTCCGACTGCCCATTTTGAACTTACCCGCTGGTATCCAGCAAAAGCCATACTCCGCGTCCCCGATCTTCAACGTCTGACGCGTTCCTGCCTTCCGCCTCGACGAGGCAGACCATTTCGCCGCTTTCGCCGACGACGTACGCTCCTGCGCCGTTTGACGACGTTGAGGCGGTTTAACCGGTTCCGGTTGAGAATCGGACGGGGTTGGCGTCTGGGGCTCCTCAGGCGTTGGAACGTTCGTTTGCGGTTTATCGACGATTCGCGGCAAGCCCGCGGGTCTCGGCACGAGAATGAAAGGCGCGACCGACGGCGCGGCGTCCGGTCTCTGCCGCGGGTTGCGCTCTTGAAGTCGCCGCGTCATGTCGGCGATAAATTCGGCGTCGATTACCGCCTCGTCCGCTCTTTGGACCCGTTCGAGAACCGTGTCCATCAACGCGTTCGCAAAAGCCCCGTTGTCGTCCGCCGTGTAGCCCGGCTGACAGGAGCGCAACGTGTAGACCGTCGCCTGATATTCCGGCGCCTCCTCCAACTCGGGCTCAAGCTTATTGACCACCGCGCGCTCGTCTCTGCCAAATTGGTCCATGCCCGGAAGAGCGCCGCCCCCGCGATGGTAAGTCGGCTCGGTTCGACATGCGTCTATTATGGTAAATATCCGTCCCCTTCCGCGCCTTCTGATACTGTTGTTGAAATACGTCGAGGATATCCCGCCGGTCCCTTCTTCGCCTCGCGCGAAACACGCAAGAGCGTCTTTACAGAGAAGCCACTGCCGGTCCTTTCCCTGCTCTTGAATCGCGTGACCCGCAAAATAAAGGATAAATATCGATTCGTCGTCGAGCAGCGCAAGCTTCTCCTCGATAACGGTCGTAACCTCGGTCGCCGTCGGGTTGATCATCGTCTTCGTTGTAAAGCGTCGACCTTCCGGCAAGACTCTGCCGAAAAAGGACGCTATGTTCGCCGCGTCGACCGCCGCGTTCGGAAGCCGTCTGAAAGTCCTTTTCTGCTCATAGTCGCCGACCCCGATCGAAAGTAATTCCCATACCATAACGACGTTCCTTTCCTACAATTACGCCCTTTCGTCAAACGCGTCCTTCGTCGGCGCGACAAAAACGCCACGCGCAAAGCGCGTCTCCCGTTGTCAGCCCTGCGATTCGCCAAACGACCGCGCGGGGATTCCGGTTCAAAACGGGGTCTTATCCGAGCTTGCCCTTATGTTATAACACTGCGCCACTGGCCGCTAAAAATTTTTTCGGGGCCTTTGCCCCCGAACCCCCAAGGGTCAAGAGCCTGCCCTGACCCACGTCGATCTGATCGCGCTATCGCTCCGGTACGCGACGGCGCGTCCCGCGCCTGCGACCTACGCTCCATGCGCGCTCCGATCGACGACCTGTCCTGCCGGCTTGCGATTGCTCAGTCGCAACTCAGCAGGAAGCGGAAGCCAAGGTTGCTGAACCGGGAGTCGGGCGAGGTCCAGTACCGGTTCGCCGACCGGCAGTACCTCGCGAAGCCGTTCCAGCTCCCGCCGCGATCCACGCGGTTCGAGGCGGTATCAGGTCCCTTAGGATCGACCACCGTTCCTGTCGGATAAGCGCCATAGTAGTCTAATACCCACTCGCGAACATTGCCATGCATATCATAGAGACCCCACGCGTTCGGATCATAACTCTTTACTGGACTCGTCTTACCGCGATACCTGCCCATTATCCACGTTCCATATGGATAACTACCATCGCAGTTCGCCTTGTCCCCGTTTAACTTGTTTCCAAAGCTGAACGCCGTCTCCGTACCCGCCCGGCACGCATATTCCCATTGCGCCTCCGTTGGAAGACTCGCTGTCAACCCTGCCGGCAAACGCTTCGTCAACTTCTTGCACAATTTATCAGCTTCATCCCAAGAGACCCTTTCCACGGGAAGAGTCTCGCCCTTGAATCTACTCGGATTCTCTTTCATCACATCTTTATAAAGCGACTGCGTCACTGGACTCTCAAGCATCCAAAAACCTCTCGTCAACTCCACATGATGAAGCGTCTCGTTGCCATGGCGACCTTTCTCCGACTTGGGACTGCCCATCTCGAACCCGCCCTTAGGTATCCAGCAAAACCCATACTTCGCGTCCCCGATCTTCAACGTCTGACGTGTTCCTGCCTTCCGGATCGACGAGGCTGACCATTTCATTGCGCCCGACGATTCTAGCTCCGCTTCCGCCTGACGTTTGAGTTCGTTCCGTTGACGCGTTCCGGGAACGAGAACAAAGTCGGTGGTCGTCGTGCGCTTGCATGGTTTCTGATGCGGGTTGACCTCTTGTACACGCTTCGTCACGTCGGCGACGAACGCGTCGTCGAG
>CACYBR010000313.1 GCA_902772705.1 uncultured Planctomycetota bacterium | reverse complement strand
CTGAAACTACCCGCGAGACCCGAGCAACGAAGCGACGTTAAACGGCTTGGCCAGAACGCGCGTATGACCCCAGCGTTGAATATCTTCAAAATACTCGGTTTCGGACTCGGTCGGCGAAAACGTCAGAAGTTCAATCCGCGCGCTCGGATACCGTTCTCGCGCCGTTTGCACCCTGACAGTAAACCATGCGTCGATAAAACGCGCGCTGTCAAAAACGACTCGCGTCGGCATAAAGCCTGAAAGCTCGTCCGTCGCAAATCGTTCCAAACTGCAAACCCGGGTCGTCGAACCATGACTTCGAAACAAGTTCGCTAAAAAAGAAGCGCTTGTCGCGTCGTCGGAAAGAATCAACGTCCTCTCTCCACGACAAACCCCGATATGAACATGTTCCAATTCTTTCGACGCTCGGAGTTCTACCTCCGACGTCAACGGCGACTCGGCAAAAACGCCCGACGCGCCGCGAAAGTCAAAAAAACGCAAAAATTCGCTACGAAACGTCTCGCGCCACTCGTGCGCATAGTATCGACGCACGCCGGGAAACCTTTCGCCCGTTCGATTCTCGCTCTCACACAATTTGCCGACAATCGTCGCGATCGGCGCAAGAGGAGACGCGCGACGAAGTCGTTCTACGTCCTTGACGCAAAATTCGTTAGGAAAGGAGCGCAACAGAAGAAAGAAGTCGACGCGACGAAGCGTCTCGTCCGCCGCCTTAAACCCGTCGCGCTCAATCAACGACGCTCCGCAACGCGCCGCTATCTCTCGCGCGTCGCGCGCAAGTTCCAAAAACTCGCGCCGATCCGCTCTCCCGCCTAAAAAAATGATCATGAGACGCCGTCTGCTCTCCCTAACTCATTCGTCCTTAAGGAGATCAATGCCTGTTAAATAATGTTTCAGCAGAATTTGCCGTCAATTCTACTACAATCGTTATATTTTATCTTAACGAGAAGAAACAAAAATGACAGGGCCAGACGTCCAAAAATACGTTTTTTGTGAATTTATGAACGGGTCATCCGCGCGAGTAAACAATTTTTTCACCCCAAACGGGCAGAATTACAGTATCATTCGCGCACTTACGGACCGCGTTATAGCCGTAATCGTACGACCACCGCCACTTGTCGATCTGATGCCCAAGCTCGAGGATATGGGAAAGCAACGTAAGTTTCGGTTTGATCGTCTCGTTTACAGCCTTCGGCACATTGAGCCCAACGGCGAGGTGTGGGATAAAAACGTCGACGGGTTCCTTTGGCGTCAGTTGATTGACGTCGCACGCGTCGCCAACGTGATACACGACGCAGTCGCCCGAACGCGGACCGCAATTGATCTCAAACGTCGTAACGAATTTGATCAAATTCTTATTATGATCAACACGCTTCAACTGAATCGTAGAATCGCCGATCTCGAGCGTACGCTCATTCTCTTCGACAATCCAGTCGTTTTGGAGAAAATTAGACACGACCGGTATTTTCGCAAGCGTCGCAGCGTCGCAAAGAGAGCTCGTAAAATGATCTCGATGATTATGCGTAACAAGAAGAAAATCAATGTAAGGCAGAAGCTCTGCCGCGCGACGATGCCTGATATCGACCGCGATCGTCTGGGTCGGGGTTTTAATAAGATACCCCATGTTGTAGACATGCCAGAAAACGACGCTGTTATCGTCAACCTTCGTCTCTTTAAGCTCGTTCAACACCTTGTCAAAAGAGGAGTTGAGATAACGCAGCACAGCGCGGTTTTCCTCCTCTTTCGCAGCGTCTTCACGACTGGACTTGAAATAAGAATCGAATTCGGCGGCTCGTAAACGGTCGACGGAACGTTGAATCGTTCGGGTCGCGTCGAGACGTTCAGAAGTCGCGTTAAACGCCGACGTCCGATACATTGCGTCAATCGCTTTGACCGCCTCTTCCGCAGACGGCTCGACGATCGAAGGATCGACCTCTTCCGCAAGACTGATTGCGCTGGGCGCGAAAGCGCAAAGACACGGCGTCGCGAGAATCGTCCGTAAAAAATGCCGACGTGACCAACTAAGCCTTTCCTTATTCGCCTCGTTCATCTTTCTCGTTCCTCCAATTGTAACGTTCATTTAAGAGCGGGATTGAGTCGAATCGCTTCTTCTCGTCCTATTTCAATCAGTTTGATACCAGGATACCGCCAGCCTCTGATCGAATCAAAATGTTCAAACAATTGACGGTAGTTCCACTGCAGGAAACTATACAAACGAGGATCCGGATCCTGACCCAGCCAATCGCTTCTCAGCTTTCGACACACCGCGTCGTATTGTCCCTTTGAACCATGCTTCCAGTTACGTCCTGGAAACCTGCGAACGTCCCCGTTGAACGCCGGATCAACATGATACAACTCGTGCATGATTGTCTCCAGCTTTTCCTCGACCGTCAGATTATAAAAGCGAGGCGTCATGATCGTAAAAATGTACATGAGACGATGTTTACGATCAGGCGAAACCACCTCGGGAATCTTGTA
Source organism: uncultured Planctomycetota bacterium (assembly GCA_902772705.1). Classification (GTDB taxonomy): domain Bacteria; phylum Planctomycetota; class Planctomycetia; order Pirellulales; family Thermoguttaceae; genus RUG369. The sequence goes on along the minus strand of CACYBR010000313.1, from coordinate 17,226 downwards.
ATATTTCGTGACCGCGCCGATTTTGGCGACGCCCGAGGGCGTGCGAACGCGCATGTTATGAACGAGCGCCGTCGCAAGAGTTCCACCCTCAAACAGAAGCGGGGTCATCGACGCCCACCTGCCAAATTTGCTACTGCGATTGTTCGCTCTTGCGAGACTGAACCCCATTCTTTCCACGTCTATGTGACGGAACTCAGGAAGTCTCCGACAAACGTCGCGACAAAGCTCTTTAAGCGCAAGAGGGTAGTCAAAAGTCGAGTCCGCGCTCTTCATAATAACCCCCCGATGACAGGACGTCAAAATAAAAACGTCGAAAAGTCAAAGTCCATTTATACAAAGAACGACGCCGCGAAAAATCGAGACGTCGTTCTCAATGTATGTAAAATCCCGACGAGCCGTCAAAGGCGCGTGACACGTTCTAAAATCATTCGACGGTCGGAATCGTCGGAGATTCTTTCTTATTGCTGTATTCGTTCTGACCGACGAATTCAATCAACGCCTGCTTGCCAGAATCGCCCAAACGCGGCTTGGCGAGCTTAAGAATACGCGTATATCCGCCGGGACGACCAACGTAACGAGGGGCAATGACGTCAAACAGGAGCGTGACGGCCTCACGATTATTGAGCTTTTCAAAGACGGCGCGGCGCGCGGCGACCGCAGGAGCGCCAGCCTTGACCCATTCCTTCCAGCCGTCGCCTTTACGCCAGGCTTCCCACTCGGAGGAATTCTTTTCGGCTTTGCAAGCGAGCTTTTCAGCAGCCTGGATCGAAGCCTGAGCATGAACGGCCTTCGTGATAAGCTTCTCGATGAAGGGGCGGAGCTCCTTAGCCTTCGGAACCGTCGTGACGATTCGTCCGGCTTTCTTCGGAGCCATTTCCTTCTTATCGAACGCGTCAACGTCGCGTTCAGTAAGGATCAGCGCAACCGCAAGGCTGCGCAGAAGAGCGCGCTGGTGATTCGGGTTACGCCCAAATTTACGTCCAATTCTTCTATGTCGCATGATACAATATCTTTATTTCTAATTACGGTGTTTCAGTTAAACTTCCCGATCTGGGGACCGCTTCCGGCAGTCGGAATGCGCATACCCAAACGGAGACCGATCTCGTTGAGCTTGTGCTTGACCTCGTTGAGAGAGGTTTCGCCGAAGTTACGAAGTTCAAGCAACTGATCCTCGTTGCGGACAACCAGCTGCCCTACCGTCGTAATACTCTCGGTCTCCAGGCAATTCATCGCGCGAGCGGAAAGCTTGAGATCGGAAAGCGTCATCGCCAACTTCTGTTCGAGGGCCGGATCAATTCCGTCGGCCGAAGTAGCCTTCGGACGACTGAAAACGTCGCCCTCGAGACGATCGTATTGAATGAACGGATTGAGGTGCTTGCGAAGAATCTTCGCCGCTTCAACCAGAGCCATCTCTGGATCAACCGTGCCGTCGGTCGTAATCTCAAGAACAAGACGGTCATAATTGGTCTTCTGGCCAACACGCGTCTCGAGGACCTCGTACTTGACCTTGACGACCGGACTGTAAGACGCGTCAAGCGGAATATACCCAACCTCGTCGGTTCTGTCGCGATCCGCGAGAGAGACGGACGCCGGCACGTAACCGCGACCGTTTCCAACGATCATTTCCAACTCAAAAGGAACGTTCGTCGTTACATTCGCGATAACAAGATCGGGATTGATTATATCAACCTGAGGATCGGCGATGACGTCCGCGCCCGTGACAACACAGGGTCCTTCTTTCTCGATACGGATGACGTGAGGACGATCGTCGTGAGAACGAACAATCAGAGACTTAACGTTCAGAGCGATCTCCGTAACGTCCTGCTCGACGCCTTCCAACGAAGTAAATTCAAGCGCGGCGCCACGGAGCTTCATTTTCGTAACAGCGCTGCCTTCGAGGCTCGACAGTAGAACCCGACGAAGGCTGTTGCCAACCGTGATGCCGAAGCCACGTTCAAAGGGTTCGCAGTAGAACCTGCCAAACGTCGGCGTGAGGGTCTCACGTTCGCATACGACCTTGTTGGGAAGCTCCAATCCTCTCCAATTGATTCTCATACAGTTCGCTCCAGTTTAATTGGCTTGCTTTAAACAAATATATGATCCGAGTTCGGCGTCCAGCGTAAACGCTGGCGAAAGACAGACAGGATCGCACAAATCTTTCGAAAGGACAAACGCCTGCCGCGTCGACGCGTTGCCACGCGACGCGCGCGAGGGATCACTTCGAGCAAAGTTCGACGATGAGCTGCGGATTGACCGGCAGTGAGACGTCTTCGAAGAGCGGATAACGCAAGACGGTTCCGTTCGGAACCTCGCCCTCGTTACGAGCGAGGAAATCGGGAACTTCCCGAGAACCATGGTTCTCAAGAGCGAAATCGACAAGAGATCTGGCGCCGGGACGCTTGGTCTTTTCACCTTCACGCTTGTAAACCTTAACAGAGATCTTGTCGCCGGGACGAGTCTGATAACTGGCGACGTCAAGCCGACGATCGTTCACGCAGATATGACCATGGGCGATGAGCTGACGAGCCTGCGCGCGGGAAACCGCGAAACCAAGACGATAAACAACATTGTCAAGACGACGTTCAAGAAGGGACATGAGGACGAGACCGGTGTTGCCCTTCGCGCGTTCCGCCGTTTCATAATACTTGCGGAACTGAGTTTCGAGGACGCCATAATAAGTCTTAACCTTCTGCTTTTCACGAAGCTGTTCGCCGTATTCTGTCATCTTGCCGCGCTTGAAACCGTGCATTCCGGGAGGAAGAGGCTTCTTGCTCGCGCCGGCTTTCTCAAAGGGACAGCTCGGGGAATCGCAACGCGTTCCCTTCAGGAAGAGCTTCATGCCTTCACGGCGGCACCTTTTGCAGACGGGGCCTAAAGTACGAGCCATTTATTTTCTCCAATAATATGTGTTCGGTATGTGTTTGCTAGTAACGAGATCGCTTCCCTTCTTCGCTCGTGGCCATTCTCTAAAGCGCCAACGAGAGAGGGAACCGCGATCCTGCAGATCAGACGCGGCGACGCTTCGGAGGACGACAACCGTTGTGCGGCAACGGCGTGACGTCTTCTATCGTCTTGACCGTCAGACCAGCCTGAACGAGCGCCGTAATCGCCAAGTCGCGACCGCTACCCGGTCCCTTGACGCGAACGTCCACTTCCTTCATACCGAACTTCTTCGCTTTATCGGCGGCCTGCTGCGCAGCCATCTGACCGGCAAACGGCGTGCTCTTACGACTACCCTTAAATCCGCTCGTGCCAGCGGTAGCCCAGCAAAGCGTGTCGCCCTTCATATCGGTGATCGTCACATTCGTGTTATTGAAACTAACCTTGATGTGAACGACTCCGCTCGCGACGTTTCTCTTGATCTTACGTTTCTTAGAAACTTTAGCCACTGTATTATCTCCAAATTCTTTCGTTCACAGCCTATGGCTCAAATGAACTACAGAAAACTTTTGTTCTGATCCCAAAAGCGCCGGATGGAAGTTCAGACGACGATCGCTACGCCGCCGTCGTTTCCATTCCAGTTCCGTATCCCTGAGGGAAACGAAAATCATCGGTCCTTAACGCCTTTCTTACCGGCGACGGTCTTTTTCGGACCCTTACGGGTGCGCGCGTTCGTTTTCGTACGCTGACCGCGAACGGGGAGACCTTTACGATGGCGAATGCCGCGATAGCATCCAATTTCGCGAAGACGGGCAATATTTTGGTTAACCTGACGACGAAGCTGACCTTCGACAACGTAGTCGTTGTCGAGCAGAGTGGCCAGTCTCGCAATTTCGTCCTCTTTGAGATCCTTTGCACGAACGGTCGGATCAACGCCGGCCTTACGGCAAAGTTCGCTCGCGATCTGAGGGCCGACGCCATAGAGATACGTCAGCGAAACCGCAGTCGGACGATTGTTCGGAATATCAACGCCCAAAAGACGAGGCATTTATCTTCTCCTAATTTGATTGTTATCTCGGACGCTCAGGAGGCGCCCGAACGAATGGCGTGTCCGCAGACGTTTAAAACATTACCCGATCGTCGTCTTCCGTCTGCCGCAAAACGCCGCACAATGACTCAGCCTTGACGCTGCTTGTGTCGTGGATTGACGCAAATAACGTAGACCTTGCCCTTACGCTTAACGACTTTGCAATTCTCGCAAATTCGTTTCACACTAGCTCGAACCTTCATGTTACGTTCCTTACATAAAACGTGGCAGAGAAGATGGCGCGTAATTCGCACGCCTTCCGCTACTAGCCGAATTATATTGATTCTAGCGCCTTTGGACAAATTAGCAAGGGGCGACTCTGATTTTTATCAGAATTTCCCATTTTCTCGCTTTTTATCCTAAAGAAATCTGAAAATCTAACGTCCGATTACTTGTTGTTCTCGTAACGATCGAAGAAAACCTCAACTTCTTTGCGCTCTTCTTCCGTTTGGGGCGGTCCAGTAAGGACAAAAGGACCGGATTTCAGTATGCCTATCGTGTGTTCCTCGTGCGCGCTTAAGCTTCCGTCCGCAGTCACTATTGTCCAGTAGTCGTTCAACTGTTTGACGCGCTTCGTTCCAAGGTTGACCATCGGTTCAACCGCAATCACAAGACCTGGTTTGATCTGGAAATCCTCATAACGAACGAATTCCGGATAAACAAAGTTCGGAACCTGAGGCGCTTCGTGCATCGTTCGTCCGACCCCGTGTCCGACAAACGATTCGACAACCGACATGCCTTCCGCGCGCACATGTTTGGCCATTTCGCGCGCGACGTCGCTCCAATACTTTGCCTTGCCCAGAAGTTCGATCGCAAGATTCAGCGTGTCGCGCGTCACCTTAACTACGCGCCGGGCGTCCTCCGAAACGTTGCCGATCAGGCTTGTGTACGCGGAGTCGCCGCACCATCCGTCGATCTTGCAACCAAGGTCGACGCTGACCAGATCGCCGTCCTGAATCACGCGGTCGCCGGGTATCCCGTGAACGACCTGCTCGTTAATGGAAATGCAGGTAACCGCAGGGAACGGAACGCGTCCGGGAACGCCTTTGAACATACCGACGGCATAGTTGCGCTCGAAGAGCTTTTCCACTTCTGCGTCTAACTCTGCGGTCGTCATGCCGGCATGAATGATCTTTCGAACAAGTTCGTGGGCCGACCAGGTAAGGAGACCCGCTTTTCGCATTTTCCAAATATCTTTTTCAGTCTTAAGCGAAAGCATCTGAAACGCCTTTCGAATTGTTAAGGCAGGCGTCTGAAATAAAACCGCGTTCACGACGCAACGCGCGACAACAAGCGGCGCGTTGTCAGAAAAACCGCGCGACGCCGAAAAGGAAAATCTTGAGCGTCAGAAGACAAGCTCGAACCTTCTGGAATCGTGTCGCGAGGAGACCGGGAACGCGAATATAAACGCAACGCCGTCAAGAAAACGGTCGGGGCGTCGTACTCCCCGACCACGTTCCGAATTTCGTCGGACTATGCCGACGATTAGAGATCATTTATACTCGTCAAGAACCTTACGGATACGCTCGTAGATCTCTTCAACCGTGCCAAGACCGTCAATCTTGCGGAGAATACCAGATTTGGAGTAATACCCCACAAGCGGCTCGGTCTGGTTATGATACGCGACAAGGCGCTGCTTAATGACTTCCGGGTTGTCGTCCGCTCGCCCGCGAGACGCGAGACGCCTGAAGAGCTCCTCTTCCGGAACCGCCAGTTCGAGAACGACGTCAAGAGGCGCGTTCTTTTCGGCGAGAATCTTGTCCAGCGCTTCCGCCTGCGCAATGGTGCGCGGAAAACCATCGAGAAGGCAACCGTTCGCAGCTTCGTCGAGCCGTTCGACAACAACGCCAATGACGACTTCGTCCGGAACAAGCGCGCCCGCTTTCATATATTTATCGGCTTCGAGCCCAATCGGGGTCTGAGCCTTAACCGCCGCCCTGAGAGCGTCGCCCGTGGAAAGATGGAAAAGTCCATAATCGCGGACGATATTTTCAGCCTGAGTGCCCTTACCTGCTCCTGGAGGTCCAACAAAAACAACTCGCATTGTGATCTTCCTTAAAAAAACGCCGTATGTAGCCGAAAAACCGTCGAATTTGAGAAAACGCGTGGTCACGACGTCCGCAGGCGTGAGATTATCGTAAAGCGCTTTAAAACGACAAAGGCGTCCGGCGCCTCTGCCAGAGAGAGACGCCCAAACGCCGTCGAAGCAACGTCGAACGGGAAGACTCCTTCCCAGGCGGCGTTACAAATGAAACTCTTACTCTACCAAGCTCTTGTAGTTGCGCATGATGAGATGCGCGTCGATTTTATCGACCAGATCAAGCACGACGCTGACCGCAATGAGGAGGCTCGTGCCGCCGAAGAAGCTCGCAAGACTGTAACCAATATGCAACGAATTCGTAATGAGCGTCGGAACAATCGCGATGATCGCAAGGAACGACGCGCCGACATACGTGATACGAAGCATGACTTTTTCGAGATAATTCGACGTGCTGCTCCCGGGACGATATCCCTGAATAAACGTGCCGCTTCTCTTGAGATTATCCGCCATATCCTTCGGATTGAAGGTAACTGCCGTCCAGAAGTAGCAGAAGAAGTAGATCAGGATAACGTCAAGAATCACGTAGGTGAAGGAACGGCTTCCGCTAAAGATGTTGTTTCCGCCGCGAACGAAGGAAATCCACCATTGAGAAGCGTCGGAGGAAAGGTTCGTCGCAAGGTAAGCAAAGATGAACTGCGGGAACAGCAGGAGGCTGCTCGCGAAGATGATGGGCATAACGCCCGCCTGATTAACACGGAGCGGCAGATACTGGCGGTTGCCGCCGTAAACCTGACGACCGCGAACATGCTTGGCGCTCTGAGTCGGAATACGACGCTGCCCCTTCGTGATGAAGACAACGCCGAGAACAACGACAAAGAACAGGAAGACAAGGAAGATCAACGTTTCAACGCCGAATTGACCGCCCATCTTCAGACCGCCGTCGACAGAAGCGGCCTTCCACAGTTCGGAGATGGCGCCCGGCGCGCGCGCGAGAATACCTGCCATAATCAGGAGGCTGATACCGTTGCCGATACCGTATTCGTCAATCTGCTCGCCAAGCCACATGAGAAACGCCGTTCCCGTCGTCATGATGAGAATTGCAAGCCAGTACCAGGTGAAGGTAAGGTGACCGTTTTCGGCGACGCAATTCGAAAGGAACATCTGCTGTGTTCCGGAAGACAACATCTGCTGACCAGCCTGAGCGTTAAGCATGGAAAGATACGCCATCGACTGGATAACGCAAATGATAATCGTCGCGTAACGCGTGTACTCGTTAATCTTTTTACGTCCGCTTTCGCCTTCCTTCTGGAGCTTTTCAAGCGGTTCATAAACCGTCGCAAGAAGCTGGAAGATAATCGACGCGGAAATGTAAGGCATAATACCAAGACCAAAAATCGTCATCTGGTCAAGCTGCGTGCCCGAGAAGACCGCGACTTGATTAAGAAGATCGCCAAATCCGTTCGCGCCGCTGAACGCAGAAACCATTCTGGAATCGACCATCGGCAGGAAGATATTCCAGCCAAGACGATAAATGGCGAGCAAGCCAAGCGTCAGAAGGATCTTCTTTCTCAATTCTGCAATTGAGAACATTGTCCGAATTTTATCAATCATCGAAACCTCGACCTATGAAGATACGCCAGAACGTCAAAGCGCTACGCAACAGTCGTCAAACGCGCGACCGCACGATCGCTGACCTTTTACTTTCCAGCGCGCTCTCTTTTCAGACCCACGCGACGACGCGTAAATCCGATCTTCGTATGAGTCTCGTCCACACGTCGCTCGGTCGGCGCTCAGGCGGCACGGACAGCTTTGAACTGTCGCGTCGTTTGAAAGCCGTGACGCGCCTCGACGTCTGGGCAAATATAATACTCGCAAACAAAACAACCGCCGGGCTGAACCCTGTCGTAACTGCGACAAAGAGGAACGTTTCGAATCAAAACGCGTCTGCCTGCAGACCCCAACGATTATAGAAAGTTTATTCTATGAAAAAATCCAATTTAAGCAAGTCTCTGAACCCCTAATTTATCAGAAATTTCAGAACTTTCGGTTATAACCAAGAAAATTCGAACGTGTTTGCGGCAAAAGAAAAGAATTTGTCCAGAATCGTCGCGCATCAATCGACCCGAAAATAAACAAACTCGCCCCGGCCCATAGGACGGAGCGAGTTTCTAATTCTCAAACGTCATACGACGATATCCGAAAAGGGGACGTCACGCCTTCTTGGATTTAGCGGCTTTAGCGGCGACCTTCGCGGCTTTGCGAGAACCCATCTTGTTCTTGACGACGGGCTTCTTACCTGGCAGGATCTCAACGCTTCCGCCAGCCTTTTCGACGGCGGCTTTGGCGCCTTCGGAGACGCGGTGAACCTTGAACTTGTAGGAAGCGGAAAGCTCGTCGGAGCCAATAAGCTTGACGATCGACTTCGTACTGGAGATCAGTCCTTTGGATTCGAGGACTTCGGGAGTAACTTCCGTCGCGGGGTCAATCTTACGAACGACGTTCTTGAGAGCCACGCTTTCGACGACGTCGGCAAAAACCTTATTGTTAAAGCCGCGCTTCGGAATACGACGCGAAAGAGGAAGCTGACCGCCTTCGAAGAGCGGAGAGACAGGAGAACCGGCGCGAGAACGCTGACCGTTCATACCGCGACCAGCCGTCTTACCGTTGCCAGAACCCGGTCCGCGACCGACGCGGTCACGACGGACGTTCTTAACGACGCCTTGATTTACAGTATTGATATTCATCAGAGTTTCACTCCTCGCAGATTCTCAATTTGTTCCTTGGAACGAAGATTGTTCAAGGCGACAATCGTAGCCTTGACAAGATTCGTAGAATTAGGGCTACCGTAGGATTTCGTCAGAATATCGGTAATACCGGCGGCTTCACAGACGGCGCGAACGGCGGCGCCGGCGATAACGCCAGTACCGGGACGCGCAGGAAGAAGCTTAACGGACGAAGAACCGAAGGAACCTTCAACAGCGTGAGGAATGGTGGTGTTGTCAAGACAGACAGACGCGAGCTTACGCGTTCCGTCCTGAACCGCTTTATTAACAGCCGGGGGGACTTCGTTAGCAGTTCCGTATCCCCAGGCGACCTTACCTTTGCCGTCGCCGACAACGACCAAAGCGGTGAAAGTAAACCGACGACCGCCTTTAACAGTCGCGGAGCATCGACGAATCTTCACGACTTTATCGATGATTTCGCCGTTTTCACGAGTATTTTCAGCCATTTTATTCTTTATTCTGTTCGGGATTATTTTTTATCGTAAAAGCAACCTGTGAACCATTGCGGTTTGATGCGCCTGACGATCGAATCGATCGTAACAGACTCGGTCGCTCGACCCAGGGTCATTCGTCGCCTTTTCCACCAATGTCGAGACCAGCGTCACGAGCGGCGTCGGCAAGAGCCTGAACGCGACCATGATACTGATGACCTTTACGGTCAAACGCGACAGCGGTCACGCCGGCGGCAAGAGCGCGCTCAGCGGCGATCTTACCGACGATTGCGGCAGCTTCGACGTTTCCGCCATTCTTGTGAGCGGCGCGAAAGTCTTTTTCGTACGTGCTCGCCGATGCAATCGTCTTGCCGACAGAGTCGTCGACGATCTGGACGCTAATGTGACGAGAACTACGGAAAACGCACATTCTCGGACGGGAACTGACTTTTTTAACCGCGTTAGAGACTCGGTATTTGCGAGTCTGACGCTGCTTGTTGAGACGAAGTTGTTTTCTCATTCTGATTTACCGCACGTTTAAATGTTGATTTGTATCTGCGAACCACGATCGGCTAACTCGCAGTTCTCAAACTGACGATGAAACCTCGCCGATCATGCGACTCGTCTTCGAATCACTTCTTGCCCGCCGCCTTGCTTTCCTTACGACGAATGACTTCGCCTTCGTACTTGATTCCCTTGCCAAGGTAGGGTTCAGCCTTCTTGACGGCGCGAGCGTTGGCAGCGAACTGACCAACCATTTGCTTGTCGCATCCTGATACAACTACGTGGGTCTGATCAGGGCACTTGACCGTGAGGCCTTCAGGGATCGGAAGCGCAATTTCATTCGCGAAACCAACGCGAAGCTGAAGAACGTTGCCATTCACAGCGGCGAGATAGCCCGTTCCGAAGATTTCAAGCTTCTTTTCATAACCCTGAGAAACGCCGATGACCATGTTTTGAACAAGAGCGCGGGTCAAACCGTGCATAGCGTTCGCAACGCGCGTGTCGTACAGCTGTTCAACGAGGATTTCCTTACCGTCGTCACTGAGTTTGAGTCCGACTTCAGGACGGAAGCTTTGCGTGAGCTCGCCCTTCGGTCCCTTGACCACGATCTCACGGTCGTTCTTGATCTCGGCCGTAACGCCAGCGGGAAGAACGACAGGTTTCTTTCCAATTCTCGACATTTTCGTTTACCTTAATACTGAAATGTGTAGCCTTGAAGCAATCTTTATTCCAGACGTTTGCACGCCTATCCATGCGGCGACGATAATCAAAACGACACGAAGAAAGTCCCCGTCTGCATAAGACGTACAGACAAGAGCAACATGACGTTAACCGCACAAATCGGCGCTTCGACGCGCATACCGCCCCTCGCCCCTCAAAAATCTAGCCGTAAAAACGGGACTGTCGTCTTTGTTCGGGAACCGGGCGCGCCTTACGAAACGCGCGACGTAAATATCTGTTGCGCAAGGTTATAAAGCTCGTCGCAATCGAACGACGACACGAGAAAACCTCGCACAATACGCTTAACGTGTAGTTTACAACAATTACCAAGTCCGTCAATGAGGAGAGCGCGCTTTTTTCAAGAAAAAGCGCGCTCTTTTTATGCAGACCTCAAGTGAAACGATAAAGAATCACCAAATCTCGCAAAGGATTTCGCCGCCAACATTTTGCTCGCGAGCTTCGCGGTCGCTGACAACGCCCTTGTTCGTGCTGAGAATATAGATTCCAAGTCCGTTAAGAACAGGACGCAGATCCTTCGGTCCAGCGTACTTACGAAGACCAGGCTTGCTAATCTTCCGAATCGACTTGATCACACGCTCGCCGCTCATGCTGTACTTAAGCTGGATACGGATGGTATTCGAGGGAGAACCTTCGACGATTTCGTAGTTCCAAATGTAGCCTTCGCGCTTCAGAACGTCGACGACGCCGGCCTTGATCTTCGAATAAGGAACGTCAAGCGTCTCTTTTTCGACTTTAACAGCGTTGCGGATACGAGTCAACATATCGGCAATGGGATCGGTCATCATTGTTCAGTTCTCCTTTATTACCAACTCGCCTTCTGAACGCCGGGGATCAGACCCTGATTCGCCAGTTTGCGGAAACAAATACGGCACAGACCGAATTTACGATAGACCGCGCGCGGACGACCGCAGATAGAGCAACGATTTTCGCGACGAGTGCTGAATTTCGGCTCTCGATTCGCCTTGTTGATTTTAGCTTTACTAGCCATATTATCGATTACCTTCTTTCAGTTCTCATTACTGGTTTTGAAGGGCATGCCGAACGCGCGGAGAAGTTCACGTGCGTCGTCGTCGCTGTCGACGTTGGTGACGAACGTGATGTTCATACCCTGACTCTTGGTGTATTTGTCCGGATTGAGTTCCGGGAACACGAGCTGTTCAGCAAGACCCAGGTTGTAGTTGCCGCGATGGTCAAAGCTGTTGGGATTCAGACCGCGGAAGTCGCGGACTCGCGGAAGAACGATCGAGATGAGTCGATCCATGAACTCGTACATGCGTTCGCCGCGGAGCGTAACCTTGCAACCGATGTTCATGCCTTCACGAAGACGGAAGCCCGCGATCGAGCGACGCGCCTGCGTGACGATCGGCTTCTGACCTGTGATCTGAGTCAGAACGTCAAGCGCTTCCTCCAGGTATTTCTTATCCTGAATCGCGCTGCCGACGCCCATGTTCACAACAATTTTCTCAAGCTTCGGGACAGAATGGATATTCGTCTTACCGAGTCGCTTTTCGAGATCGGAGACGATCTCGTTCTTGTATTTTTCTAAAAGTCTTGGCGTCATTTTGGTTTACCTGTTCAGTTACGAGTCTTGGTGTACGGGGCTTCGGGCAGAACGGCGCCACACTTTTTGCAGACGCGATTCTTCTTACCCTGTTCGTCGAACTTATAACCAACGCGCGTGGGTTTGTTACAGGCCGGGCAAACCAGCATGACCTTCCCGGTTGGGACAGGCATCATCTTGGAAAGTCGACCGCCCTGCATGTTACGCTGGGAACGACGAACATGGCGCTTAACTTCGTTGACGCCGTCGACAGTAACTTTGTTTTCTTCGTGATTAACGGCAGTCACTTTGCCCTGCTTACCGCGATCTTTTCCGGTAAGGACGACGACCGTGTCATTGACTTTAATACGCATCAGACCACCTCGCTCGCAAGACTGATAATCTTCATGAAGCCCAGGTCGCGGAGTTCACGACCGACGGCGCCAAAGATACGAGTGCCGCGGGGATTCTTGTCGTTATCGACGAGAACGGCGGCGTTACGATCGAAGCGGATATAGCTTCCGTCTTCACGACGAGTCGGCTGTTTCGTGCGGACGATAACCGCTTTAACAACCTGACCCTTTTTAATTTGGCTTCCGGGAATGACAGACTTGACCGAGCATACGATGATGTCGCCAAGATTGGCAGTCCGACGGTGGGTTCCGCCCAACACTTTGATGCACTGCAGTTCTTTAGCGCCCGTGTTATCGGCGGATTCCAAACGAGTTTGCATTTGAATCATGGTTCTTACTCGCTTTCGATATGGAATTTACTTCTAGGTTTACGCCGCCGCGCCGCTCGCGCGCGACACGGCACGACCAGGGCTAAATTCAGCCGCCGATCTTTTCCGCTTTTTTCACGATCTTAACGAGCGTCCATCTCTTAAGCTTAGAGGTCGGACGACTCTCCTCGATTTCGACGACGTCGCCGGCGGCGGATTCGTCGTTTTCGTCGTGAACGTAGCAGACGGTGCGAGTACGAACGTATTTACCGTATTTGGGATATTTCTTGATACGGGGGATTTCGACTCGACGAGTCTTACTCATTTTGTCGGTCTTAACAACGCCGACCAACTTCATTTTAGGCATTTATGTATCCTCGCTGTGAAAGCGTCTCAAGATCGCGGCATGGCGAACTTCGAAGCCTTTCTATCAGTTTTCTCTTTGAACGGTCTTGATTTGAGCGATCAGCTTCTTCGCTTTACTAACTTCACTTGGAGAATCCAAACGTTCCATATTAGCCTGGATACGAAGCTTGTACAGCTTTTCGATCGTTTCCTTGAGCAGGCTTTCACGCTGCTCAGCGCTCATTTCCCTAATTTCTTTAGCCTTCATTGTATTCAATCCTATGGGACGCCGTGGTTCGACGTCCTATTTGTTGCAGACGTCAGTCGTCGGACGGAAGGTCCGACGACTTTGATTTGTTACGATCAGATCGCCTTGCGACGGATCAAACGGCATCTGACGGGCATCTTATGAGCCAGACGGTTGAAGCAGAGCTTAGCGGTTTCCTCAGGAACGCCGCCAACCTCGTACATAACCGTTCCGGGATGAACGACGGCAGCCCAGTATTCAGGCTCGCCTTTACCCTTACCCATACGAGTTTCAAGGGGAATCGAGGTGATCGACTTGTTCGGGAAGATGCGAACGTACAGCTTTCCTTCAGTACGGAGGTACTGCTGAGCGGCGATACGTCCGGCTTCAATGGTAGCGGCGCTAATCCAACCGCCTTCAACAGTCTGAAGGCCGTAATCGCCGAAGCTGACCATCTGTCCGCGGGTCGCATTACCTTTTATACGCCCTCTTTGTATTTTTCGATGCAGAACTCTTTTCGGCATTCTGGCCATTGTTATCGTCCTCGCTATATTCGCCCTGATTAATCCAAACCTGAATTCCGATGTGACCCTGCGCGATCTTGGCTTCATGGAAGCCGTAATCGATCTTAGCGCGCAGCGTTGAAAGCGGAATAGACCCTTCAGCCTGCTTTTCGCAGCGCGCCATTTCAGCGCCGCCCAAACGACCAGAAAGCTGAATCTTGACGCCCTTCGCGCCCTTTTCCATGGCCTTGGCCATCGCGTGTTTAATCACGCGGCGGAAACTCGCGCGTCTGACAAGCTGTTCGCCAATGTCTTCCGCAACAAGCTGAGCGACGAGTTCGGGGTTCTTTTCTTCTTCAATCTTGAGATTGATACGACGACCAGTAAGATTCTGGAGCTCCGCCTGAAGCTCTTCGATCTTCTCGCCTTTGCGACCGATCAACAGACCGGGACGCGCCGTTGTGATAATGACGCGGACTTCGTCGCGCGTACGTTCAATTTCAATCTTGGCAACGCCAGGGAAGCTGAGTTCGCCTTTGCGATCTTCTTTGTCTTCCTTGTGCTTCTTGATGTAGTCGCGAATCTTCTTGTCTTCGACCAGAAGCGCGGCGAACTCCTTCTTAGGAGCATACCAACGACTCTTCCAGCCTTCCATGACGCCAACTCGAAACGCGACGGGATTAACTTTTTGTCCCATGTAAGCGTAGTCCTGTATTTTACGTCGATCTCGCCGAGGCTCGATCAACAGGTTATGATTTTCATTCTAACACGACGCTGATGTGGCTCGAACGACGTCGGATTATGACCGAAACGCCGCGGGAACCAGCACGCCAACGACGCTGCATTGGACCACCGTCGACGCGAACTTCGACGACCTTGAGATTGTCAAGCGACTGAGCGCGAAGGTCTTCCGCGTTATGCATTGCGCTCTTGAGGACCTTCTCAAGCATGCGCGCGCCGCGATTCGGATAGCATTCGAGAAGCGTCATCGCTTCGTCCGCGTACTTGCCGCGAATCAAATCGGCAAAGATTCGAACTTTCTGAGCGCTGATCTGAGCGAACTTATGAACCGCGCGATACTGAGGAACTTTGTCGGTATTGTTGTTTTCCATGTTAACGCCTATCGAAATTACTTAGCCTTGCCGCCGTGACCGCGGAAGATTCTCGTCATGGAGAATTCACCGAGCTTATGACCGACCATCTCTTCGGTCACGAGGACCTTCAGAAAAGCCTTGCCATTGTGAACGAGGAAGGTGTGATTTACAAATTCCGGGATAATCGTGCAAGACCGGGCCCAAGTCTTAACCGGTTCTTTCTTGCCTTGTTGATTCAGCTTTTCGACCTTTTCGCGAAGCTTGGCGTCAACGTACGGGCCTTTTTTATTTGATCTACTCATTTAATACCCGAGTTTTCATTGATTGTTGGTGAAAACTTGTCGCGGCTACGTTGAAGAGCTGAGCTTCGCCCCAGCCGCGAACTTAAACTTTACGCTTTTCAGGAAAGCTTCAACAGGCCGTAACGACGGCTTCGACGACGGCGAACAATCGCCCTGTTCGACGCCTTCTTGTGCTTACGTGTCGAAGTACCCTTCGTCGGCTTACCCGTCGGGGTGACCGGATGACGACCGCCCTTGGTACGTCCTTCGCCGCCGCCGTGCGGGTGGTCGATCGGGTTCATCGCCGTGCCGCGGACGTAAGGACGACGTCCCATCCAGCGGACGCGACCCGCCTTGCCAAGCACGATGTTCATGTGATCGCCATTGCCAACGACGCCGAGTACGGCGCGGCAAGAGGCGGGAACGCGGCGAATTTCACCGCTCGGCAGAGTGATCTGAGCCCAGTCTTCTTCGCGAGCGACGAGAGTCGCCTTGGTTCCGGCGCTGCGGCACATGCAGCCGCCGCGACCGGGTCGAATCTCGATATTGTGAATTTCCGAACCGAGCGGAATCTTCGAAAGCGGGAGGCAGTTGCCGACGCGAGGTTCGGCGCTGTCGCCGCTGACGACCTTCATGCCAACCGTCAGGCCTTCTGGCGCGACGATATAACGCTTCGTTCCATCAGTGTAGACGAGAAGCGCAATACGCGCGGAACGGTTAGGATCGTACTGGATCGAATCAACCGTCGCGACCATGCCGTCCTTATTGCGGCGATAGTCGACGAGACGAATGTGGCGCTTCGCGCCGCCGCCTCGGTGACGAACGGTAATAATGCCTTTATTGTTGCGACCGCTGCAGCGCTTCTTCGGACGAAGAAGGCTCTTTTCCGGCTTCGCGCCTTTCGTCAGTTCGGCGAAATCGCTCACGCTCATGTTTCGCCGACCCGCGTTATTCGGTCTGTATCGTCGAATACCCATTGTTTATACTCCGATTGTATTTCGTTGATTTATTGCCGTTAAGCGAGGCCAGCGTCAATAAAGATCAAGACGATGCTCGTCGTCCAGTTTGACCATGGCTTTCTTCCAGGAACGAGTTTCGCCGACGCCTTTGCGCGTGCGACGTTTCTTGCCCTGGCGATTCTGCGTATTAACCGAGACGACTTTCACGTCATACAGGGTTTCGATCGCTTCTTTAATATCGGTCTTGGAAGCCAGCTTGTGGACTTCAAACGTGTATGTGTTTCGCACCGAAGAATTGTTAAAACCCTTTTCGGTTACGATCGGGCGAATAATAATCTGATACGGCTCGAGAACGAGTTTGGTATCGGTGACGTCTTTGCTTTGTGCCATTGTTCTGTCCCTCTTTAATCCTGGTTTATCTTTGACTCAGACGGATGTGAACGAATCACTCGGCAACACGAGTCTTTACAAACTGATCCAATGCGGATTTCGTAACCAGAAGCTGGTACGGGCGCAGGATCTCGAACGCGTTCAGATCGGCAACGGGAAGAACCTTCGCCGAAGGAATGTTACGCACGCTCAGAACGACGTTTTTGTCGTACTGATCAACAACGACAAGGACCGTGCGGTTGAGCTCAAGCTTATTAAGAGCAGAAGCGACTTCCTTGGTCTTCGGAGCCTGAAGTTCGAGAGAATCGATAACCTTCACGAGCTCGCCGCGGACCTTTTCTGCCATCGCCATATTCGTAGCGACCTTCAGAGCCTTGCGCGGCATTCGGTATGTCCAATCCTTCGGGACCTTCGCGAAGATGTGACCGCCGCCGCGACGAACGCCGCTACGCTTGTGACCCGCGCGCGCGTTGCCCGTCCCCTTCTGCTTGTACATCTTCTTCTTGGAGCCGGAAACTTCGGAACGAGTCTTCGACTTCGCGGAACCCTGACGGAGGTTATTCTGATACATCACGACGGCGTCGTGGAGCAGCTGCTTGCTGATCTTCGGGGCGATGGAATCAAGGTCGATCGCATAATCGCCGACCTTCGCGCCCGTTTTATCGTAGATAGGTAAATT